>CASFBR010000081.1 GCA_949292795.1 uncultured Eubacteriales bacterium | reverse complement strand
AATTTGGGGAAACACTGTATCAGGCCTTGAGGCAGGAAAAAATCCGGCAAATGGAAAATGAAATAAAATATGCTGAATACTATACGATCCATGTTCTGAAGAAAGAGATTGATGAGAAAAATGAGCCAATGTACCGCATTGTTCCGATTCAGAAATGCATTGATACTCAGCTCCCGCGCATCCGGCTTGTTTGCATCGCGGAGAACGGGGAATATACCTCCACAGATTCGTTTAAATACTGCTCAAGAGTTATCCACAATACCTTGCAGCTTGCCTTCGATTATCATTCGCTGCGTCATACCCACGCGACTGCGCTCATTGAAAGCGGTGCAGATGTCAAAGATGTTCAGGCCCGTTTAGGACACAGTGACATCCGAACAACGCTTCAGACCTATGTTCACGATACCGATGCGATGGCCCAGACATCCGTTGATCTGTTTGAAGCCTGGGCCGCCAGTCAGCTTGTCCACGGCTGAAAATTCCGTGGACAAGACGTGGACAAAACGCCATTTTCGGCACTGATTATCCCGCACATTTCCTTAATTTATGCGGCTTAAAGAGCAGATTGTTTCCACATGCACCGAGTGCCCGAACATGTCTACACACTGTACCTTCTCCGCCTTATATCCGTTCTCGCTTAAATACTTCAAATCCCGTGCCAGAGTGGCCGGATCGCAGCTCACATAAACAATGCGTTTCGGCGCCATTTTTACCATACATTCCAGCAGGGATGCATCGCAGCCCCTCCGGGGCGGATCGACCACGATCACATCGGCATAAATGCCATGCTCCGCATATTCCCGCGGCAGCACTTCCTCCGCCTTTCCCACAAAAAACTCCACGTTTTCCATATGATTCAGGCGGGCATTTGCCCGGGCATCATCTATGGCCTGAGGCACGATTTCCACACCGTAAACCTTAGCCGCTGTCTGGGCCAGGAATAACGAAATCGTCCCAATACCGCAATATAAATCCCAGACAACTTCTCCGTGCTTTAAATCAGCAAATTCTAAAGCTTTTCCGTATAATACCCGTGTCTGTTCAGGATTAACCTGATAAAACGACAGCGGTGAAATCCGGTAGCATATCTGTCCGATATAATCTGTAATATACGGCTTTCCCCACAATGTTTTGACTTTGCTTCCAAGAATCACATTGGTATTTTCCCGGTTGATATTTATGCTGATACTTGTCATGCCTTCAACGGTACGCAGCTTTTCAATCAGCGCATCTGCGTGAGGCACAGATGAACCGTTAATGACAAGGCATACCATCACCTCACCGGTACGGCGGCCGATACGCGTCAGGATATGACGCACAAGTCCCTGCCGTGAAGCTTCGTTATAAGGCTCGATTTTATAATCCTCCATCCAGGATTTAATCATGTTCATAAGTACCGTATTCAGCGGATGCTGAATATAACAATGCTCTGTATCGATGATCGTATGGGTACGTCCGGCATAAAAGCCCGTGACAATACGGCCGTCCTTTGTTTTTCCCACGGGAAACTGCGCCTTATTCCGATAATAATAAGGCTCCTTCATTCCAATAATCGGAAGCATCTGAAAGTCTTTAAGGCCGCCTACCCTTTCCAGGAGATTGCGTACCTTATCCTCTTTAAAACGGAGCTGCTCCTTATAATCAAGATGCATGATCTGACATCCGCCGCAGGCCCGTGCCTTGGGGCAGCGCGGTGTCACCCGGTATTGTGACGGCCGGATAACTTCCATAAGACGTCCATAACCATAATTTTTCTTTGTCTTGATCATTTTAATCCGGACACGGTCACCAATTAAAGCATCCTTAACAAAAACTGTATATCCATGCCCGTCCGTCACAGCCTCACTTTTCCTATCCGCACTGCCGCACAGCTCTGACGCAGTTTCACTTTTCCTATCCACACTGCCGCGCGGCTCCTCCATGCCCCCGCGCGCATCCGGTGTGCCTGCAGAAAATATTTTACCGATGCCTTCGCCATCCATCCCCAGGTCTGTAATTTCAATTATATATTCATCATTTTTCTGAATCATTGATTATCCTTTCATTTCCGCAGCCGCAGCATCCGGGCCGCCTAGTCCCGCGCGGAGCCAGAGTGCGATGTTCTGCGGATATTGGAGTCTAAAATACGGTTAAATCCAAGCCATTCCAGATTATCCTGAGAATTTTTAAACAGCTCGGTCATTGTCTGCATTTTTGCATCCGTATTATCAGCCAGATTTAATGCCATGGCCTCCATGAGCGCCGGTTTTTTGGGCGAACCATACTCAAGCTCACCGTGATGCGCCACAATACAGTGTTTTAACTCATTTTCCAAAACTTCCGGAAATCCGGGAATATCCCGGATGCGGTCGTGAATCATCTCCACACCGATCACAATATGACCAATAAGCTGACCGGCATCCGTATAATCATTGGCCGGGAACAGCGACAGTTCTTTTGTCTTTCCAATATCATGGAACAGTGCCGCGGTGATCAGCAGGTCCCGGTTAAGCATCTTATAGCGGGTACAGTAAAAATCACACAGCTTCATCACGCTTAAGGTATGCTCCAGCAAACCGCCCACAAAGCCATGGTGCACGCTTTTAGCCGCTGAATGCTGAACAAAGCTTTTGATAAATGCTTTATCATTCACATAATAGCTCTGAGCCAGCGCCTTTAAATGCGGCTCGCCAATCGTTGCGATCATCGCGGTCAGCTCCTTGTACATCTGGTCAATGCTGTACTGGCTTGTCGGCATATAGTCCGACGGATTATACTCCATTTCCTGCACCCGGCGTATCCGGCGGGCATTAAGCTGCAAAGCGCCCTGAAAGCTTGTCACCTGACCGTCCACCTTGATGAAGTCCAGTGCGTCAAAATGCTCGATCCCCCCGGAGATTTCCCATACCTTCGTGTCAATCGTTCCTGTTTTATCCTGAAGGACGAGAGAATAATAGCTTTTCCCCGCCTTTGTTTTCATCGTCTGTTTTGATTTGCACAGATAAATATCTGAAATCGTTTCGCCTTCCCGAAAAGTTTCAATAAATTTCATATAAATCCTCTTTCTACCATATTTTATATGCTGTTTCAGGCATAAAGCCCCGTCTCCATGTATTATACTTCATCATCAGGGAATTTGCTATAAGAATTTGCCGTGAAGCTGTGCCTCAAATTCACAATTCCGCCACGCCATCTTCCCTCTCCCTCGTCCCTTTTTCTGCCATTTCAGTTACAATAGGGAAGGATCAGCAAAACCATTATTTGAATTTCAGGTGATAAGATGAACGAAAAAGCACTCCGCATACTGGAGTATGATAAAATGATCGACAAGCTTACAGAGCTTGCCGGATCACCGATGGGTAAAGAGCTTTGTAAAAAGCTTGTGCCTTCCGGTGATCTTGGAGAAATCTGTCAGTCTCTTCAGGAGACAAGCGATGCGCTGACGCGCATCTATGCCCGGGGCAGTCTGTCCTTTTCCGGCATCAGAGACATCCGCGGCTCAATCCTTCGGCTGAAGGTCGGCTCCGCTTTAAATATTCCCGAGCTTCTGGCACTGTCCGCACTGCTTGATGCAGCGCTCCGTGTCAAAAGCTATGGCCGTCGGGATGAGAGCGAAACGCCTGCCGACAGCCTTGACGGTATGTTTAATGTCATCGAGCCGCTCAGCCCGCTAAACAATGAAATCAAACGCTGCATTCTTTCAGAAGAAGAAATTGCCGATGATGCCAGCCCAGCGTTAAAATCGGTGCGCCGCAGCATCCGCCTGACCAATGAACGCATCCGCTCACAGCTCAATGCGATGGTCAACTCCTCCAGCATGGCCAGCAAGCTTCAGGATAATATTATTACAATGCGCGGCGGACGCTACTGTCTGCCGGTCAAAGCGGAATACCGCAGCCAGGTACAGGGAATGATCCATGATCAGTCCTCTTCCGGTTCTACACTCTTTATTGAACCAATGGCAGTGGTCAGGCTCAATAATGATCTTCGGGAGCTGGAGCTTAAGGAAAAAGAAGAAATCGACAAAATTCTGGCCGCACTCTCCCAGGAGGCCGCTCAATATACGGAAGCGCTTGAAACAAACCTTTCCGTGCTGCCGCGCCTGGATTTTATTTTTGCAAAAGCCGCACTCTCCCGCACCTACAACGGAAGCGAGCCCCGTTTTAACGAAAATGGCTATATCAATATCAAGAAGGCACGTCATCCGCTGCTGGATAAAAAGAAGGTTGTCCCGATCGATATTCAGATCGGAAAGGATTTCAGGCTGCTTTTAATTACCGGTCCCAATACCGGAGGTAAGACGGTCTCGTTAAAAACCGTCGGCCTGTTTACCCTTATGGGCCAGTCCGGCCTGCATATTCCGGCGTTTGACGGCTCCGAACTGTCCGTATTTGAAAATGTCTTTGCCGACATCGGTGACGAACAGAGTATTGAGCAAAGTCTAAGTACCTTTTCCTCACATATGACAAATATCATTACGATTTTAAAAGAATCCGATGCCCGCAGCCTTGTCCTTCTTGATGAGCTGTGTGCCGGCACCGATCCCACTGAGGGCGCAGCCCTGGCTATATCGATTTTGAAAAATTTTCTGCACCGCGGCGTGACGACCATGGCGACAACCCATTACAGTGAACTGAAAGTATTTGCCCTCTCCCAGAAAGGGGCATGCAACGCCTGCTGTGAATTTGATGTTGCAACATTAAGTCCTACTTACCGTCTGCTCATCGGTGTGCCCGGAAAGAGCAACGCATTTGCCATTTCCCAGAAGCTTGGCCTTCCAGCGTCTATCATTGATGATGCCCGCAAAAATATGGACGTGGCTGATCAGAATTTTGAAGACCTTCTCTCAGACCTTGAAAGCAGCCGCCGCATTATCGAGCAGGAGCGCACCTCCATTGAAAGCTATAAGCAGGAGGTCGCTGCCTTAAAGGCCCGCCTGGAGACAAAGCAGGAAAATCTCAGCCGGCAAAAGGAACGCATTTTGCGGGAGGCCAGTGAACAGGCCCGTCAGATTCTTCAGGAAGCCAAAGATTTTGCCGATCAGACGATCCGCGATATGAACAGGCTTTCCTCCGGCAGCGGGGACCGCAAGGCGATGGAAAAAAGCCGCAGCGCGGTGCGCGAAAAGCTCGGCAAGGTCAGCAGCGGTCTGACTCTTGGAAGCAACGGCAAAAAAACGAATCTTAAGGCCAGCGATCTCAAGCCTGGCGACAGCGTAATGGTGCGCACGATGGGCATCCGCGGCATCGTCGTTTCACCGGTAGATGCCAAGGGCAATGTTCAGGTACAGATGGGTATTTTAAAATCCCGGGTCGCCCTTAAGGACCTTGAGCTTCTTGATGAGGAAGTCATCAAATCGCCAGGCTTAAATAAAACCGGCGCCGGCAAGATTAAGATGAGTAAGTCCGCCAGTGTTTCCACCAGCATCAATCTCATTGGAAAAACCGTAGATGAAGCGATCCCTGAGCTTGAAAAATATCTAGACGACGCTTATCTGGCACATTTATCCCAGGTAACCGTCATTCACGGCCGCGGTACGGGCGCGCTGCGCAATGCCGTTCATCAGCGTCTTAAGAAAATGAAAAATGTAAAATCGTATCGTCTCGGAACCTTCGGAGAAGGCGAGACCGGCGTAACCATTGTTGAATTTAAAGACTGACCGTCATTAACGATGCAGCCATACTTATATGGCTGCATTGTTCAAACTCATATAAAGAAAGGATTTTTTGATCAATGATTGAAATTTTAAAAGCGATAATTTTCGGCATTGTGGAAGGTATCACTGAATGGCTTCCAATCAGCAGCACCGGACACATGATCCTTTTGGATGAGGTGATGTCGCTTCAGGTGAGCCCGGATTTTCTTGAAATGTTTCTTGTGGTCATCCAGCTTGGCGCCATCCTGGCCGTCGTCGTCATCTACTGGCACCGGCTTTTTCCTTTCCGCCTTGAGCAAAGCCAAAAAAATGCCCTGCGGCTGACCGTGGATAAGCCCATGATGATCATGTGGGGAAAGATCGTGATTGCCTCCGTTCCGGCGGCAATCGTTGGCGTATTTTTTGACGATCAGCTCAATGCCCTGTTTTACAATTATCAGACGGTTGCCGTCATGCTGATCATTTTCGGTATTTTATTTATCGTCATTGAAAACAGCCCTTTAAGTAAAAATCCCCGCATCCATTCCATCAGTGAGATTACATGCCGTGCGGCACTGTTCATCGGCGTTTTCCAGATGATCGCTGCTGTATTTCCGGGGACCTCCCGCTCCGGGGCAACGATCGTCGGCGCGCTTCTTTTAGGTATTTCACGGACAGCGGCCGCAGAATTTACATTTTTCCTGGCAATCCCGGCCATGCTTGGAGGCAGCGCACTAAAAATTTTAAAGTTTGGCTTTCATATGACCGCACAGGAGCTGCTGATCCTGCTTACCGGAATGGCCGTTGCATTTATTGTCTCTGTACTGGCCATCAAGTTCCTCATGGCTTATATAAAGAAGCATGATTTCAAAGTGTTTGGATGGTACCGGATCATTCTTGGTATTGTCATTCTTGTCTGCTTTATCCTTCAAACGGCAATATAAACACCGGGTCAGCCATGCGAAGAAACAATCTTCGTGCGGCTGACCCGTATTTTATCCAATATTATCCCTTCCAGCTTCCTGCAGCCAGCTCTGCGGGCAGCGCCAGCTTGTAGCTTTGAATAAACCGGTCAAAGCTTTCCACAGCTTCCGAATCCGGTTCGATCGTTGTCCCCGGCTGTCCTTTAAAAATCCGGTGTTCAAGATAATCCCCGAGGCGCTCATCCGCCTGACGCTGTACCATATATCCGGCCAGCAGCGCCATTCCCCAGGCCCCGCCTTCACCGGCAGTCTCCATAACCGTCACCGGGGCATTTATGGCTGCCGCCAGAAACTTCTGCCCGACAACCGGCGTTTTAAACAGGCCGCCATGTCCGTAAATCTTATGAACCGAAACCGATTCCTCTCTGAATAAAAGATCAAGCCCTGTTTTTAGCGCGCCGAGGGATGCGTATAAATGCGTGCGCATAAAATTTGCCAGAGTAAAGCGGCTGTCCGGGCAGCGCATAAACAGAGGCCGCCCTTTTTCAATTCCTGTGACCGGCTCCCCGGAATAATAATTAATTGCCATCATCCCGCCGCAGTCGCAGTCCCCTTCAAGCGCCTTTTTATATAACAGGCTGTATAGCGCTCCCGGCTCCACATCGATCCCAAGACTTTCGGCAAATTCATGAAACAGGCTGACCCAGGCATTAAGATCAGACGTACAATTATTACAATGAACCATAGCTACCGGCGCTCCGTCAGGTGTCGTCACCATGTCGATCTCCGGGTATACTGCGCTAAGCGGTTTTTCCAGCACGATCATGGCAAACACGGAGGTACCGGCTGAAACATTGCCGGTGCCCGGAGCGACGCTGTTTGTGGCCGCCATTCCCGTGCCGGCATCTCCCTCCGGAGGGCACAGCGGGCACCCCGGTTCAAGAGCTCCGTCAGCATCTAAAAGGCGGGCGCCTTCTGGCGTCAGCGTCCCTGCCGGCACTCCGGCAGGCAAAACCTTTGGCAAAACATCTTTAAGCTTCCACGAAAAACCCATAGGTGCGATCAGCGTGTCAAATCGTTCCATAAGACGGCGATCATAATCCCTTGTCTGACTGTCAATGGGAAACATTCCCGAAGCATCACCGATACCAAGGACGCGCTCTCCGGTCATTTTCCAGTGAATATATCCGGCCAGCGTTGTCATATAATCCAGCCGGGCCACATGGGGCTCCTGATCTAAAATTGCTTCATACAGATGGGCCACACTCCAGCGCAGAGGAATATTAAAATGAAACAGCTCCGTCAGCTCTTTGGCCGCCCGTCCAGTGTTTGTATTGCGCCATGTCCTGAAAGGTACAAGAAGGCGTCCTTCTTTGTCAAATGCCATGTAACCGTGCATCATCGCGGAAAAGCCCAGCGCCTTAAGCTTCGTAAGCGTCACATGATAGTTTTGCTCTACACTGCGCTTCAGATCGCCATAGCAGGCTGCCAGGCCATGCCAGATGTCCTCTAAGCGGTATGTCCATAAGCCGTCCTCAAGACGGTTTTCCCACTGGAAGCTTCCCGAAGCTAACGGCGTTCCCTGCGCGTCTGTAAGCACTGCCTTTATCCTCGTGGAGCCAAATTCAATACCAAGAACAGCTTCGCCGCTTTTGATCACATCGGCGTACGTTTGATTATTTTTCATGCTGCTTTTCCCCTCCCTGTCCATAGTAGGCATTTGCGCCATGCTTACGGAAATAATGTTTATCCAAAAGATACTGGTCAACCCGTCCAGCCTGCGGATTCAGCGTCAATGTCTTGTAGGCCATCTCTGCTACCTTATCTAAAACAACGGCATTATACACGGCATTGGCCGGCGATGTTCCCCATGCAAAAGGCCCGTGGTTTCTCACAACCACCCCCGGAACCGCCGTCACGTCCAGATTCCGGAAGGTTTCCGCTATTACATAACCGGTATTCTCTTCATAACCATTTTCGATTTCCCCGGCCGTCAGCGCACGCGTACACGGAATATCCCCATAAAAATAATCCGCATGTGTCGTCCCAAGCGCCGGTATGTCCATTCCCGCCTGAGCAAACACTACGCCCCAGGTGGAATGAGTATGGACGATACCGGCCATCTGCGGGAAGCTTTTATATAACACCAGATGGGTCGGCGTATCTGAAGACGGCTTATAATGTCCTTCCACGATCCGCCCGTCAAAATCAACAACGACCATATCTTTGGCCGACATCGTCTCATAGTCCACGCCGCTGGGTTTAATGACGATCAGCTCCCGTTCCCGGTCAATGCCGCTGACATTCCCCCATGTATAGATCACCATCTGCTTTTGCCAAAGCTCCATGTTGGCCTCGTACACCTGCTGCTTTAACTGCTCAAGCATTTTTTACTCCTCCTTCAACGATCTCCGGTATTCTGTAACTGAGAATCTAAATTAATTTTATCATTAAACTAATTCTTTTTCAAGGAAAATATGGCCCGCACAGCGGTCATTTTTTCCTGCGTATCTGATGCTTCTGCGGTCTTAATGTAATGTCTGTCACCGTCATCGTGTCCGGAGCGGATAACACATGGCAGACCGCCCGGGCAACAGCTTCAGGCTCCAGGTAAGCAGCCGCATCCGCCCCTTCGCAAAAATCCGCGTTTCTGTAAAGGTTTGTTTTGACCATATCTGGATGCACTGTGCACACATGGACGCCGTATTTGCGCGCCTCCTCAAACAGGCTGGCACAAAAGCTGGAAAGCCCGGCCTTTGTCGCCCCGTAAGCACAGCCGTGGGGATTCGTCTGTTTGGCCGTAACCGATGAAATGCTGATCAGATAGCCTTGATTTTTCTTTAAGTCTCTTAGAGCAAGCTGGGTGAGCACCATGGGGACTTCCAGATTAATGGTCACCATCTCATGAATCTTTGATGCATTTAATGTTTCATGAAGGCCATAATATCCTACCCCCGCATTATTAATCAGTGCAAACAGGGAAATTTTCTTTAAAAGCTGACGTATGTGCTCATAAAATGCGCCGGTCCTTTGCATATCAACAGCAATCGGGTGAAAGCCTGCGGGCCAGCATGTACCGCCAAAATCCCGGCCGACACCATAAACCTCATAGCCGTCCTCAAGCAATGCCAGTGCAATGGCTCTGCCAATCCCTGATGAAGCGCCGGTCACTAAAACGCTGCGTGTTTTATCAGGACATTTCATTGCTCTCACCTCCGTCCCAAATGAAAATTTTATCCTCCGGAATATAATTTTTCAGGCAATCCCGGACAAATCCGGTCATTGCTTTAGCCATATCCTGACCGTAATGATACACATGCTCTTCCAGTACAAACGGGTACCACAAAAGCGGACTCTCCGGGCGCTGCCGGCGCATATTTTTCAGATAATCCACAGAAATACGGAACACGCCGATACTGGCATCCATCACATCAAGCGGTTCTCTGAACAGCTCCCGCATAAGCGCCCCATAAAGGCTTTTAAAATCCGGAACATACAGCAGCGGATCAAAGCAGACCCTTACAGGAAATCCGGCGGCGGCAGCCTGACGCAGCGCCTTAATCCGCACAGACGCCGCAGCCGTCTGATGTTCATAGCGTTCAATAACCGGCTGGGGCGAAAGTGTCCATGCAAAAATCACATTTGGCAGCGGCGTAAGATCGTCAAGCACATGGAAGGCGCCGCTCTTTGTGCGCACCTCAATGGTCAGCTCCGGGCGCTCCCTGGCAAACATGTACCACCGCCGCACCAGACCCGCGGCCTTTTCAAAGGCCAGAAGGTCTGTGTCATAGGAAATGCAAAGATATACCGGATGCCGGCGCAGCAGCGCGTCAACCTGTGCAAATATATCCTCCAGATTCACAAACAGCACCACATTTCCCGAAGGGTACATCCCCTGAAGATAGCAGTACTCACAGTCATAAATACAGTTCATCATACATGAAGTATAATAAAAATAATGATGGCCAAAGCTCTGGCATACCGGCGCTCCGGGATAGACAAGCTGGCCTTCCTTTTTTGCCACGATCAGACACGGAGATGCCTTCTGACAGCCAAAACTTTGATGCTTCCTGTTAAAGACGTCCTTATAATGTCTGATTATAATGGGCTCGACCTTTGGAAAATGTTTTAAAATATCTGCCGTAGCGGGATAGTCCAGCGCCCGGCGTTCTACATAAATATGTGAAAAAAATCCCGCCCGCTGCATTACAAAACCTCCTTCAGCAAACGAAGCTGCTGCATGCCTTCTTTTTTAGATGTACATGGTTCCAAACCGTAGTGCTGTTTAGCATCCCGGAGAAATACCGCCGCATCGATTCCAAGAAGCTTTTTATAATAAAGAATCTGGTGAAGCTGATGACGCATTGCGGCTGTGGCCTTAATATCTCTTGCAAAAGCCTCCTCAGCCAGCTGCTCCTCTCTGGAAAAAATCTGTTCCCGTCCGGCGTATGCCCGGCGGCTGGCTTTTTCGGCCGCACAAAGTCCTTCACACAGCGCCGGCGCATACTGCGCACACAACTGCTGCACCTGTGCGCTGCGTGCGCGGATGAGCTCTGCCCGTTTTTTCATATCCACCTGCGGCGCCCTGGCATCATCCGAATCCTCATACGCCATCTTTAGCGTCCCGGCGTTATCTGAATCAGCATACGCCATCTGCGGCGCCCCGGCGTTATCTGAATCCTCATACGCCATCTGCCGCGCCCTGGCGTCATCGGGATGATCGTACACGATCTTAAAAAACAAAAGCTCATGCTGTTCAAAAAATATCTGCGCCGTCTCATACAGTGCCGCGCCTTCCATATCCGCAAGGCCACAGGGCAGCTTTTTCATGGAATCCACCACTCTCGGAGCTGATGCCAGGGCGCCTTCCGGACATTTTACCGGTTCAATGAGCATATCCGGGTAAAACCAGCGTCCACCCGCCACGTCACAAAGGCTGTGAATCCGCATCAGCGTGCCCGTGGAAAGATCGGATGTTCCAGCACATACGCCAATATTTACAAACAAATCTCCCGGTGCCGGCGGCAGCTTTGCAAATACATAAGCCGCCGCACCGGCGGCCCGAACCGCACCAACGCCGGTAATAAACAGTACGATCCCGGTTTGTTCGCCTTGTTCAGTTTGTTTTTCATCCTCAGTTTGTTTTTCATCCTTTACCTTTGAAAATACCGGATATTTCTCAAAATCGCTGCGTTTTTTTAGCTTTAAATATGTGATAAACGGCTGCGCCTCGAAATACAGCGCAAAGGCCATATAAATCATAAACATCACCTTTTCCTGTTTTTTCACTACGCGCCTATTATATTATGGCCGCTGCCGCTGCCATAATATGGCTTCGCCACGAATGCGTACTTTTGCGCATCGGTTAGCTCCCTTCGGTCGCTGCGCAAAAGACGCGGTATAATAGCCGCTACGCGCCTATTATATCATATCATCTTTAATCTTTAAACAGGTGCAGGGGATGCGTTACCTATGGATAATTTCGGGATTATGTGTTAATATGAATAGGAAAGTTTCCTGCTGATACCGCAATGAAACAGTTACAATCGATCAGGAAGGAGTTCTTAATTTTATGTCATCAGAAAATAATCAGATTTTAAAAAGAGCCGAAGCAGACCCCGCGTATACCTGGGCGATCGAGGATATTTTTCCGTCCGATGAAGCCTGGGAAGCTGCGGTGGAAAAGCTTCAGGAAAAAACCGGAGAAATTGCCGGCTACCAGGGAACGCTGGGTGACAGCGCGAAACAGTTATACGGCTATTGTCTTTTAGAAACACAGATCAACGATCTGCTGGAAAATATTTATGGCTATGCCAACCGTCAGTATGATGTCGATACAACCAACAGCACTTATCAGGCCATGATGGCCAAGGCCACCTCCATTTATGTGGAATGCAGCGGTAAGCTGGCTTTTTCAAGCCCGGAAATTCTTGCGATTCCCGATGAAACACTGGAGCAGTTTTTTGCCGATGAACCGGGCCTGTCCATATACCGCCGCAGTATTATGGAAATCCGGCGCATGAAGGAGCACATTTTATCTCCGGCTGAGGAAAAGCTTCTCGCGGCTGCCGGTGAACTGGCAGGCGGCCCCGAAACTATTTTTTCCATGATGGACAATGCTGATGCAAGTTTCCCTCCGGTCATTGATCCGGACGGCCATGAGCTGTCCCTGACCAACGGAACGTTTGGATCGCTCCTTGAAAGCCCTGACCGCAATATCCGCCGGGATGCATTTATGAATTTTTATCATACGATCCAGAAGCATCAGAATACATCCGCTGCTGTCCTGGCCGCACAGATCAATCAGCTTAAATTTTTCGCGCAGGCCCGCAAGTATCCGTCCACAATGGAGGCAGCCTTAAATGTGACCAATGTCCCTGTAAGCGTCTATAAAAACCTTATTCAGACGGTTCACGACAATATGGGCTTTCTCCATAAATATATGGCGCTGCGCAAAAAGCTCCTCGGCGTAAACGAGCTGCATATGTACGACCTCTATACGCCTATGGTGCCCGATGCAGATGTCAAAATCACCTATGAAGAAGCGAAAAAGACGGTTATGGATGCGGTTCATGTCCTTGGCGCTGATTATCAGGCAATTCTTGAAGAAGGCTTTAACAACCGCTGGATCGATGTCTACGAAAATGTCGGCAAGCGCTCCGGGGCCTATTCTGCCGGACATAAGGTTCACCCCTTTGTCCTGCTCAATCATAAGGACAACTTAAACTCCGAATTTACGCTGGCGCATGAAATGGGCCATGCCATCCATTCCTGGCTTTCCAACAAAAACCAGCCTGCACCCGATGCCGAGTATGTGATCTTTGTCGCTGAGGTCGCTTCCACCTGCAACGAAGCGCTTCTGATGCAGCATCTTTTAAAGAATACAACAGACCGCCGGGTGCGCGCTTACCTGATCAATTATTTCCTCGAACAGTTCCGCACGACTCTGTACCGTCAGACGATGTTTGCAGAATTTGAAATGAAGATCAATGAAGCAAGCGAACAGGGCATCGGTATCACTTCCGACTTCCTTAAAGGGCTTTATCATCAGTTAAATGCCCTTTATTATGGCAGCGATGTGGTCATTGACGAGGAAATCGATATGGAATGGGCGCGCATCCCTCATTTCTATTACAATTTTTATGTATTCCAGTATGCTACCGGTTTTTCCGCAGCCATGGCGCTGTCTCAGCGAATCCTTAAGGAAGGGGAGCCTGCTGTCAAAGATTACATCCGCTTCTTAAGCGGCGGCTGCTCAAAAGACCCCATCTCTTTGCTTCGCGGCGCCGGTGTGGATATGGAATCTCCAAAGCCTATCGAGGATGCCTTAAATATGTTCAATGAACTGCTTGACGAGATGGCATCCCTCTGTCAGAGCATGGATAACTAAATCGGCGCTTAAGCCAAAATATTTCCAAGTTCAAAAGCCCTGCGGTGCCTGCCGGTGATCATGATCACCACAGACGCCCGCAGGGCTTTTTATTTGTTATTCGTTCTTCCAGCGGAGCCGGTGCAGCTCGCCCTTTGTATTCATCTGTGAAAATCCGTTCTGCCGCAATGCTTCATAAAGCGCGATTGCGACGGAATTGGAAAGATTTAAAGAACGTATCTCCCCAATCATCGGAATACGCACACAGTACGGCTCATACTGCACAAGAATTTCCTCGGGAATCCCTGCGCTTTCCTTGCCAAACATCAGCCAGGCGTCCCCGGGATAGGCTGCATCGCAGTAGGACTGCCGGGCCTTTGTAGTAAACATGTACAATTTGCCTGCACACTCCGGGTTGCGCTGCAAAAAATCCGAAAAATCATCGTAGATCGTCACATCCAGATCATTCCAGTAATCCAGTCCGGCCCGCTTCACCGTCTTATCATTGACCTTAAAGCCCATAGGCTCGATCAGATGCAGACGGGTTCCCGTAGCCACACAGGTCCGTCCGATATTCCCCGTGTTTGCCGGCATTTCCGGCTCAAGTAAAACAATATTCATCATGACTGTTCACCCGCCTTTTTCGCTTTAAGATATGCCACAAAGCGGGCAATGCGGTCCGTTGCGGTCTTTAATTCCTCTAAAGAATAGGCATAGGAAATCCGCAAAAAGCCTTCGCCGCAGTCACCAAAGGCGGTTCCGGGAACGACGGCAACCTTTTCCGCTTTCAAAAGCTCCTGTGCGAAATCATCCGAGGACATACCAAGGCTTTTAATGCTTGGGAATATATAAAATGCACCAAAAGGCTCAAAGCATTCCAGCCCCATCCTGCGAAATGTATGGATCAGAAACTTCCGCCGCTGATCGTAGGACTCCCGCATTTTTTCAATCTCACTGTCCCCATAGCGAAGCGCCTGCACTGCTGCGTACTGACTTGTAGTCGGCGCGCACATAATGGCAAACTGATGGATTTTGGTCATCTGAGCGATCACATTTCCAGGCCCGCATGCATATCCAAGACGCCATCCGGTCATGGCATAGGCTTTGGAAAATCCGTTGATCAGTATCGTCCGCTCCTTCATACCGGGGATCGATGCGATCGATACATGCTCCACCCCATAGGTCAGCGCACTGTAAATCTCATCGGACATGACAAAAATATCATTTTCAATGCACACCTTCGCAATTTCTTCAAGATCACCGCGCTCCATAATGGCCCCCGTGGGGTTGTTGGGATAAGGCAGGATCAGCACCTTTGTTTTGGGTGTGATTGCTGCCAGAAGCTCATCCTTTGTCAGCCGGAACTCATTTTCCTCTTTTAAATTAATGATCACCGGAACGCCTCCGGCCAGAATCGTACACGGCTCATAGGAAACATAGCTTGGCTGGGGAATCAGCACCTCATCGCCGGGATCAAGCATGGCCCGCAGGCCAATGTCAATGGCTTCCGAACCGCCGACCGTCACAAGGATTTCTCCGTCGGGTACATAGTCCACATTGCAGTGACGCTTCAGATAGCCGGATATTTCTGTTCTCAGCTCCTTCAGTCCGGCATTGGATGTATAAAAGGTACGTCCCTGTTCCAGTGAATAAATACCTTCCTCACGGATAAACCATGGCGTATCAAAATCCGGCTCGCCCACACCCAGAGAGATGACCTCCGGGTCATTCATCTCTGTCACAAGATCGAAAAACTTCCGTATCCCGGACGGCTTTATACCTGTAATAATACTGGACAATGGGTCTCTCACGGTGTGATCAGCATCCTTTCCTTCTTTGTCTCAGGGATCATAATCGTTCCGTGATCCTTATATTTTTTCAGCACAAAATGTGTCGCCGTACTTAAAATCGATTCCATAGGCGCAAGCTTGGAAGATACAAAATGAGCAACCTCCTGCAAGGACTTGCCCTCAAGCATGACCATCAGGTCAAATCCGCCGGAAATCAAATAAACAGAATCCACTTCGCTGAAATTATAAATGCGCTCGGCAATCTTGTCAAAGCCCTGCCCTCTCTGAGGCGTCACCCGTACCTCGATCAGCGCGATCACTTTATCCACTGATGTATTTCCCCAGTTAATAATCGTATGATAACCGCAGATCGTCTTATCGCGCTCCATCTCGTAGATCGCCTGCGCTACGTCCTCCTCCTTTTCGCCGAGAACAACCGCCAGGTCTTCCACGCTGATCTTGCTGTTCTTCTCGATCACGGATAAAATTTTTTCTTTCATCATTACAAGACTTCCTTTCTTGGCTCCATGCTGCCGCTTTAGCGGCATTTTGCTGCCTGTTTTCGGATATTACGGCATCCGGATGCCTTCCATAATACTCGCTCTTGGCATATCCAGGTAGCGGACCTCATCTTCATTGACGATCACCCGGTCATTTCCCTGCGTAAAGCTTCCGATCACAGCGGCTTCGATACCCGCCCGCTTCAGACGGCTTACAAGTGCGCTTCCGTGCCAGGAAGCCATGAGCATTGCTCCCATTGATGGGATAAGATAAGGATTCACATCTACAAAATCGCACAGCTCCACAGTCTCCTGCCGTATGGGAATGTGCTTAAGCTCCACGCAAAGCCCCACATTTCCGGCACTTGCCGCTTCCCACAGACCGCCGAATACACCTGTGACAGATAAATCCAGCATATACTGCACGCCAAAATCTCTGGCAACGGCCGCCTCCCGGCTTACGCAAAAAAATTCTTTCATATGCTCAATGGCATCGGACAGGTCGCGGTTATATTTTTCAATAAAAGCCTGTCGGCACTGCTGATGTATAAGCCACGTTCCGGACAATCCGGCCCACTTTGTCATAACTATATCCTGCCCGGCCACTGGCCTCATCTGGCCGGCCGCCGCCATGCTGCCGCCGGGCGCTGCGCCGTCCCCTTCTTTTTTCAGTGCCGGACAAATGCCCACTGCCGTCACCGAAGCAATCACCCGGGATACCCCGGAGCTGACCTGCGTATGTCCGCCTAAAACTTCAATATGCTCCCTCTGGCAATCCTGATCAATAGCCTGCATCATCTTCCGAAAATCCGGTTCCCCGACCGTCTCCGGAAGCGTCAGTGTGAGCATAATCCCTTTGGGCAGCGCACCGGAACAGGCCAGCGCATTTAAGCCTCTGGGGACAAGCATCGCCCCCACCTGATCAGGGGTGCCCTCCACAGTATTGACAGCGGAAGCCATCAGGCACTCTTTGCCCATATGTACAAGCTGATAACCGATACCCGGTTTAAGTTTACATAACATACTATCTGAATTTCTGTGAAGTACCTTCGCTACAGAGCGGTCTAAAATACTTCCGGAAATTTTTCCAATTTTCAAAGCATAAACCTTCCTTTCCAACGGCCGGAATGAGCGTCTTTATGCCGCAGGGTCCGGCGTCACTGCGGGCGCTGTGGTCTGCGGCGGCACATCGGTCGTTGCCGTTGTCCCGGTCTGGTCAGGCGCCTGCGTTTCCGGCGCCTGTGTTTCCGGCGGCTTTGTCCCCTTGATCACATAGCGGGGATATGCATTATAAGTGCTCCGGTTGACAAGCTCACGGCTCTCCAGGGCGCCGTCCACATAAACCAGCTTATAAAAAGCGGCCACATAACCGGTATGCGCACTCTGGGTCACCTGCTCATAGCCTTCCGGCTGGGTCGGATCCTCGGTCACCACATCGGCGCCCGGGCTGATGGTCTGTTCCGTCACACTCTCAAATTCGATCGTCCGGTTTGCCGGACGGGTTTCTTTTCCGTAAAACGTTACCGTTACAGAGCTTCCGTAGGTATAGGCTTCAATATATACCGGATAATCATAATCATTGCGGAACTTAAAATCAATGGTTGGCTCCGCGATGGTCGCATCCGCCCCAAGCGGTACATACCCGACAGTCATCATATGATTGGTCCGCTCCACCACCGTCAGCTCAGACCGCAGCACTGTATTGTACAGTGTCGATGACACCTGACAAATGCCGCCGCCCATACTGTCTACATTTTTTCCGGCAGAATAGGCTCCGGCCAGATAATAGCCATTCTCTGCGGTAAATGGCGCTACCGCCTCGGTAAATGAAAACACATCGCCGGGATAAAGCACGGTCTCGTCAATCTTGGCAGCACCGTTTTTAATGTTTTCAATACGGTTATAGCTGCTTCCGGCAAAGCTGGTCGAATATGTGCCAAGAACATCCTGGACGACCGAAAGCTCCTGGGCTGTATGCGCCGGCGCTGTCTCATCCACCGCCATGGCTACGGTCAGGTCATCCCGGTTCCAGTCATTATTCATGGCCGCTTCCACATTTTGAACGGTCTCATCCACCTTCAATGTCCGGCCGTTCTTTTCTTCGGTAATCAAAAGCTGTCCGCCATGGCGCACAAGAATGGCGTCCTGGGGATCGCGGTTGATCTCGCCGATACGCTCATTTAAAACCGCTTTGAGCGCCTCTGCATCCATCTTAAACGTAATTTTATAGCTGGCATTTCCATTCTGAACATCGGTCAGCTCCTTATAGCGTTTAAGCACATTGCCGCCGCTTCCGATACGGCTTAAGGCATCGATTACCGAGGGGTCGGCAATATCTACGCCAAACTGCGAAAATGGAATATCGATAACCGTATCATCGTCGGCTGTCAGATGCAACGTCTTTGCTTTGACACTTTCCACATATTCCGTAAGAGCTGCCTTTGCTTCATCGCTGTCCATATTGCTCAGATCAAGCCCTTCAACCTCTACCCCGTCGGGAATACGGGCCGGCTCCCCGGCATATATGCCCGTTCCGCCAAAAATGCACAAAAACAGCATCAGACACAGCGCCCCAAACAGTGTTCCCAATGTTTTTTTCATAGGCCAACTCCCTTCTTTTAAATCACTTCCGGTGCTCTTTATACAAAGGACACCGCAACCCCTGCTACCATGGCAAAGATCAGAATCCCAATGATCACACCCGATACGATACGTTTTGATTTTTTACTCTTAAAAAGCACTTTTTCATTCCTTCTTTCTATAGCTTCCCCCGTTTAGTCCCGGGAATACCAAAATTTAATAAAATACTGTCGATGGCTTTTGACATCTGACTGCGGTTCATCGCTTCTATATCCGCTTCAAACGAAATATGATATTCTTCGATCAGCCGCTTTAAGTATGCCTTTTGCCGGGGTGTGGCCGCCTGTACCTTTTTCTCTTTCCATATCAGCGGCTTTGGCGCAAACAGTCCGGCATGTTCATCCTCATAGTAATGGGCAAGCGTCTGATACAGCTTTGCTGTCGCCAGGGCATCATGATAAGCCCGGTGCGCCTGGTCATTGACGATACCGTAGTACTCGCACAGTGAGCCGAGGCTTTTGGACATTGTCCCGGTACAGACTGTACGGGCGATCTTTAAGGTATCGATTCCTTTCTTTTCAAAGGGGAACCCGCAGCGTCCGGCATATTTTTTAGCAAAACTGAAATCAAACAAAAGATTATGTCCGATAAGCACATCATCCCCGCAAAATTCCACGAAAGCTTTCATCACACTGGAAATATCCGGGGCATCAGCCACCATTGCTTCATCAATACCGGTAATTTCCGTAATCCGCTCAGAGATTGGCTCCTCCGGCTTTACAAATGTGATAAAACGCCCGGCCACCGCGCCGTGACGGACCTTTAAGGCGCCAATCTCAATAATACAGTTTTCTTCCACAGACAGCCCTGTTGTTTCAAGGTCAAAGGCCACATAGGAATGCAGCATGAAAATAACCTCCGTTTTCTTTCGTTTTAAAACCGGCCAAAATACAGCCTTTATTTTCTTCTCTATTATATATAATCCCGCGGTGGTTTGGAAGCTATTTTCGTCAAAATATCGCATTCATCGCCGCCGTACGCCAGCTTAGACATTGCCGGCCGCTCATGTGCCGGCCGGTATGACTTCCGGCCCCATGCAAATCACCGCCGTCCGGGCATTGTAGGTTAAAGGCTCCCGGTGCCTGTAATCAAACAAAACAGGGCCTTTAGCCGGAACCGGGCATCCTGTCTTTGCACAGGACGGCACATCCCAGTCAAAAAATTCCACATGTGTCTCATGCTTAAGCTGACGTATATTCATCCCTTCCGTATCCGGCATATATTGTTCCCGGATTTGAGGCGTATCATAAAAACGGGACACAGCCGCTTTCACGCGGCTCTCATCCGGCGCCCACGCGGGACGGCTCTTTATATTTTCCCGGAGATACAGATCATACAATAAAATCGCATCAAAAATTTCCGCATCAAAAGCAGGAGCATCCTGCGCACCGGACGCTTCTTTCGCTTCTTTTATCCGTATCCGGCTTCCAAAATCCTTTAGCAGCTCATAGCGTTCCGGACGGCTAAAGCGCTTTCCCCGGTCTGCACTGCGCTCATATTCCTGCGCCAGCGCGGCAAACATATCAAAGGGCGTTTCAAAAAAATGCGCCAGATAGGTCAGGCTCATAAAAAACTGCCCGCTGTTATAGTAAACCTCTACCATTTCCTCGATGCCTTTTAAAAACAGCACATCGTCAAAGGAAAGCCACCGGGTCGACATGACCTCATAGGGCGGCCTTGTCCGGCTCACAATTCCATATTCACCGCACCTTTGCTGCATCCTTGAGCCCTTAAGCACCTTTAAAAAGCCAAGCTGGAGCTGCTGCGGAAGCAGCGCATACACAGCATTAAAGGACTGACGGAAGCTTTCAAGCCCCTCAAAGGGCAGCCCCGCAATCAGATCAAGATGCTGATGTACATTATGCCCCCGGCGGATATGCCGGACGATCGATGAAAGCTTTTCCACATCCATCTTCCGGTCAATGGCCTGTATGGTCGCTTCATTGACAGACTGAACCCCGATCTCGAGCTGCACCAGTCCCGGCCGCAGACTTCCGAGCAGTTCAAGCTCCTGTGCGTTGAGCAAATCTGCGGTGATCTCAAAATGAAAATTTGTAACGCCGTTATCATGCTCCCGGATAAAGCTTAAAATTGCCATCGTCCGGTCATGACGGCAGTTAAAGGTCCGGTCCACAAACTTGACCTGCGGCACACGATGCTCCAGAAAAAAGCCCAGCTCCCTTTTGACAAGCTCCAGGCTTCTAAAACGCACCTGCCGGTCAATGGACGACAGGCAATAGCTGCATGAGAAGGGGCAGCCCCGGCTGCTTTCATAGTAAATAATCTTGTTTTTAAAGGCGGTCATATCCTCATAAGGAAAGGGCAGGCTGTCCATATCCACAGGTGCTCTGGGCCCGGTCGCCTCCGCCCGGCCGCCGGCATTTCTAAAAACAATTCCTTTAATCCCCCGAAGCGTCTCATCCGACAGCCCCGGATAACGCCCTTCACGCTGCACAGACACCCACTTTGTCCGGTCTGCCTTCGCCGTACCCGAAACGTCAACTATCCCTCCGGAAGCAGGCGCTATCCCTCCGGAAGCGTCCGCCGCGTTGCAGGTGGCTGCGGCAAGCTCGCAAAAGGTTCCCTCGCCTTCCCCGCACATGACCAGACGCACCGCCGGATTCCGGCGCAGCACAGCTTCGGCATCGTAAGACACCTCCGGCCCTCCAAACCATATTTCAATCCACGGGGCCGCCTTATGGATCAGGTCCGCCAGCTCCTCCACCATGGAAATATTCCATATATAGCATGAAAATGCCAGAACATCCGGCCGTTCCTTATAAAGTCCCGGCAAAATATCATCGATATAATTATTGATCGTATATTCGGCTATGGAAATCTGTGCATTGCAG
>CASFBR010000080.1 GCA_949292795.1 uncultured Eubacteriales bacterium | reverse complement strand
TATTATGAGAAGAAGGCAAGAGAAAATCAGGGCACACGCACAGACTTGAATAATAACTTTTTGACGAATTCATCAAAAAGTTATGAACATAAAGTAATACCGATCAATGTCCGAGCAAAATTGGCCGAAACTGCGGGCGTGTCACAAGATACCTATTCTAAAGGTAAAAAAATCTTGGACTCCAATAACGAAGAAATCAAACAAAAAGTTATATCCGGTGAGATGAGTATAAACGCAGGATATAACACATAACAGTCTATTTCATTTCAAATTTCTTTAAATTTTCCATTACGGAAAACAGAATATAGTTAGATAATATGAAGTGACCCCACATTTGCAACGACGTGGATTTACCTGTATACTTGAGTTTGGAAAAACAATGGTAACAGGGATTACCGCATACAAAAGGAGGTCACTTATGTATAGAATAATCAAAATCGGCATGGATGTCCATAGTAAAAATTACACTTTATGTGCAATGGAGCCCACGATCGGGGCAGAAGACCGGATCTTCGGGGAAGTACAGGTCGCCCCGGACTACAAAGAAGTCATTTGCTTCATTGAATCCCTGAAGATGAAACTCGGTTTCTGCGATGATTATTCTATTGAATGCGGTTATGAGGCTGGCTGCCTCGGCTATACCCTTTACCACCAGCTTACAGGCGCCGGGGTCAAATGTGTCATACTCGCGCCAACAACCATGCTTACCCAGCAGGGGAAGCGGATCAAAACGGATAAGCGTGATGCCCGTCTGATCGCACAGTGCCTGTGTTACGGCGGTTACCATCCGGTTTATATCCCTACCGGCGAAGACGATGCTGTCAAAGAGTATCTCCGTATGAGGGATGATCACAAGCTGGCACTTAAGAAGCTGAAGCAGCAGATCAATGCGTTTGTCCTTCGACACGGACAACAGTACAGCGGGACAAAATGGACCATTAAGCATGTCACCTGGCTGAAGAAACTGGAATTGGATCCGATGTATCGGGAAACGCTGGACGAGTACCTGGCATCCTGTGAGGAACAGGAGGCAAAAATCGAGCGTTACGATAAGCGGATTGAAGAAATCGCTTCCGAAGCCCGTTATCAGGAGAATGCAAAAAAGCTGGGCTGCTTTCTGGGGATCCGTACGCATACGGCGCTGTCCCTGATTGTGGAAACCGGAGATTTTAAGCGGTTCGCTAAGGGGAATACCTATGCGGCATTCCTGGGACTGGCACCTGGAGAGCATTCCAGTTCAGACAACGTGAACCGGCTTGGGATATCCAAAGCAGGAAATACACATTTGCGTTGTCTGTTAATTGAAGCTGCAAAAGGCATCTGTAAAGGAGCCATCGGACATAAGTCCAAAGAACTCCGGGCAAGGCAAAGCGGACAGCCTGCTGAGGTGATTGCATACGCCGATAAAGCGAATACCCGGCTTCGAAGCAGGTATTATAAAATGATCCGCCATGGCAAGAAGAAGAATGTGGCAGTGGCAGCTGTGGCAAGAGAACTTGCATGCTTCATCTGGGGCATGATGACAGGAAACATCAGCATCCGCCCCAAGGGGGATACATCAGGTCCGGCTGTCAGTCAAGGGTAAAATGCACCGCTGCGCGGCCCCTGACAGCCATCCGTCCTGGATGTAAATCGTAATCAGGCAGCAATCAGCAGTAAACTGCAGCCAGCTGCCAGGACAAAAACAATTGAATATCTGTCAGTATCTGTAAGGGGCTGTGATCCCTGTAAGGTTTGAGCTATCTGCGTTTCTCCAGTGATCCACGTTTTTAGATCGCAGAGCTCTCGGCGGAACCATTAGCCTGTCGGTAACCAATCCACGAATAACAGAGTGGCCACATGCCGGGAACTGTTAAATCAGGGCTCCTTTCAGATGCTGACAGATCACACAAATGTGACAGTCAAGAAAAAGTTTGCTGGATACGGCATTTATGTTTGCTGGATACGGCATTTATCTCTTGACAAAAGTCACTTCA
>CASFBR010000079.1 GCA_949292795.1 uncultured Eubacteriales bacterium | reverse complement strand
AAATCCAAATAATTTAAAATTTCTATGGATTCGATGCGTTGCGTCCCTCACGGTGTGTGACGAGAACTTTTATATACCTGGGTGTACTGTATCATTCACATTTCGTATGATGACTTGCCTGAACTTGTATCTGCATCGTTGGCCTTGGTTCCGCTCGGTATTGTGTGCCATTGGTACATAGCACGGTCAATCAGCGCTGCTACTGCGCTTCATTTTCCATCTTGCGGAGTGGCAAGTTCATTCGTCGCCATTAAGTTGAAAGTGAATGATACAGTACACTGTTATGAAGTGATTTTTGTCAAGAGGTAATTACAGCACCCAACAAACGTTTGATAAACCTACATAACTACAGCATCCAACAAACGTTTTTGTTCATTTGCTATTAATTTAAAACAGTGCGTTCATTAAAACGGCGCTTCAAATTCCCCGGTTTTTACAAATCTTAATGTTTCAAGAACCATTCCTGACATCGAAAAATAAAGTTTAATATAATGGTTAGGCCCCATAATGACACCGAGATCGATCGTCTGCTCGGTCAGGGATTTGTCAGAACCATGGATATTAAAGGTGCCTTTGAGCTGATTATCGAAAAAGACAGAAACTGACATCTGTGCAAGCTCCGGCGTATCAGCCTTGGCATACATGCCAGCGGTCAGGCTAAAGGGACCAAATTCCCCGGCTGTGATGGCAAAGACCTCGCTGTGGCCGGTGTCAGTGCACAGCTCTGACATATCCAGCGTTGTGTCAGATCCGATGGTGTGGTAGACAACACTGGAGCCAAAATCCTGGCTTCCTTCTGGTTCGCCGAGAATTTCAAGATCATCTTCCGGCGTGCGTCCGAGAAAACGATCCATAACCGGCGAGCGCATGAGCATCCGGCAGATATTGGCGGCGCAGCGCTGAAATTCCCCGCGGGTCGTGCGGCCGGTCTTAAGATATTCCATTGCATTGTCCCCGGTAGAATTTGTTCTGGCATCCTGGACAACCATAAATAGGTCGTTTTGTGCCCGTACCATAATTCCGGTATTCTTATAGGATGGCTTGCCGCCTTCCTCGTTCATATCTGCCCACCAGTCGGTCATTACAAGGCCATCAAAGCCCCATTGCTCTCTTAAAACAACGGTGACCAGGTCATAATTTCCGGCGGTCCATATGCCGTTGATGGCGCCATAAGTCGTCATTACAGAGTAAGCTCCGCCATCTTTGACAGCCATCTCGAAACCTTTGAGATAAATTTCACGCAGTGCACGCTCGGAAACAACAGAGTCTGTGAGACGGCGGTGATGCTCCTGGTTGTTGCAGGCAAAATGCTTGATCGTTCCGGTGACACCGGCGTAGTTCATGCCGGCGACCTGAGCTGCAGCCATTGTACCTGTGACATAGGGGTCTTCGGAAATATATTCAAAATTACGTCCATTGAGCGGATTTCTGTGAATATTAATACCTGGGCCAAGAAGCGTATCAATTTTATTTTTGCGCAGTTCCATACCTTCATATTGATAAAGCGACTTAATGAGCGGGAGATTAAAGGTACAGCCAAGGCATGTGCCGTTTGGCATGGCAAAGGCGGTGGAGCCGCAGTCCATGCGGATACCCGAGGGCCCGTCGGCACAGCAGCCGGCCGGAATACCAAAATGGGTCAGTTCCGGCGTCAGCCCGCCAAAGGCGCCGGCAGTTCCCGGAGTTACTTTCGGACTGCACATTCCTTCACCGCGGATAATACATGTCAAAGCGGTATCGTTAAGCTGGGCAATAAATGTATCCATGGAGATTTTGCCGTCATAAACGTCTGCAAGCTTATACCCCTGATCTCCGGTATAGTCTATATCCTTCGGCCGGGAATCACGCAGCCGTGCCATAGGATCAATGGTGCGCAGCGGTGCATCTTCATAGCCGGGCGCATAGCTTCCATCATTCTGAACAACCGGGCGGAAACGCTTAAAAGGCTGAACCGGAGCCAGAGCCTCGGCGAGCACTTCGGTTACGGTTGTCTGTCCGACTGTAAAATGGCCGGCCGGTACGAGTGTGCGTACATCAGAACCGATATTTATTTCATAAGTTCCGGCTTCCAGAACAAAACAGGATTTGTGGCCGGTGGCTCCGCTGTCATCATAGGAAGCCATCTCGGACTTGCGGACACAAAAATGCAGTGTCTGTGAAGAACCGGGGGCAAGCACATCTGTTTTTTGATACGCCTTAAGCTCCAGTGCCGGTTTGCCAAGCATGCCCTGAGGCGCGCTCACATAAAGCTGAGCGACGGTTTTTCCGGCCACCGCACCGGTGTTTGTTACAGTGACATCCGCATGGATCGTCTGCGCATCATCTGAGAAGGCGGACGGCCGAATGTCAAAGGTTGTGTAAGATAAGCCGTAGCCAAAGGGATACAGTACCTTATCCTTTGCAAAGGTTTCAAAATAACGGTATCCGACATAAATATCTTCCTGATAAACATTCACAGCGTCATCGCCGAAATTTCGAGTGGAAGGGTAATCGGAAATATCCCGTGCAATGGTATCGGTCAGTTTTCCGCATGGATTGACCGCTCCGGTCAGCACATCGAGGACACCATTTCCACCTTCCTGTCCGCCCTGCCATGTATAAAGAACTGCCGATGGCGCGTATGTTTCCACCCATTTCATATCGATGATATTTCCCACATTTAGCAGCACGGCAACACGGTCAAAGGCCCTGCATACCCTGGCGAGCATATCCTCCTCAAGCGGCGTGAGAAGATAGCTTCCCGGAGCACATGCTGTATCCTGATCCTCGCCGGCGGTACGGCCAATCACGACCAGAGCTATATCTGACTGCATGGCAGCTTCCTCTACAATGGCATCAGTCAGAGGCATTTCCTCCTGACTCCATGGCTCTTGTCCCCATCCGGCGCCGCGGTCGAAAGGATGCTCCTGAATCCAGGCATCATAGAGGTTATAGAGTGTTTCATTTAAAATAATGTCCGGACAGGCTTTTAATGCGTCTAAAATACCGGTGACATAAGTTGTATTGACCAGTCCGCCGGAGCCTGTTCCGCTCTTATAATAATGAAAGGCAATACGTCCGAAAACGGAGACGCGGGCTCCCTTTTGAATCGGAAGCGCCTGATGATCATTTTTCAGAAGAACACAGCCCTCGGCAGCAGCCTGGCGGGCCAGAGCCGCGTATTTTTCCATATCCAGTGTATATTTGGCCATAAAAAATCCTCCAAAATAAATTTTTGAGCGCCCGCCTGAGGCAAGGCGCTGCTTTGTCCTTAGTATAACACGTTCAAATGTGCAGGACAATGTTTTTATATACAAATTTTTTGCGGTATCGTGTGAAAAGAAACAGCATTTCTTTAAAATAACCGCCGGGGATTTGTTTCTTGACGTTCCAAAAGAATAAACGTATACTTGAATAAGAGGAAAGCATTTGAACGGGTGTACTGTATTTGAAAAAGAACAGTATTTCAGTAAAGGACAGGGTGTAAAGGAGAGAATCTTATGGAAAAGCTAGGGTTTGGACTGATGCGTCTGCCTTTAAAGGATGCCGGGGACAGCAGAAGTATCGATATGGATATGTTTTGTGCGATGGTTGACCGGTTTATTGCACAGGGTTTTACTTATTTTGATACAGCATATATGTATCATGACTATATGAGCGAGATTGCCATGAGGGAAGCGCTTGTGCGCCGTTATCCAAGAGATGCATTTACCATTGCCGATAAGCTGCCGACCATGTTTTTGAAAGCCGAAGGCGATCAGGAACGGATTTTTGATGAGCAGCTTGAAAAATGCGGCGTTGACTATTTTGACTATTATCTTCTCCATAACCTTGGCGTTGGACACTGCAAAATGGTCGACCGCTTTGACAGCTTTTCATTTATTGCACGAAAAAAGGCGGAGGGTCTCATCAAAAAAACCGGCTTTTCCTTTCATGACAGCCCGCAGCTTCTGGACGAATTGCTGACGGCGCACCCGGAGATCGATTTTGTTCAGCTTCAGCTTAATTATCTGGATTGGAATGACCCGGAAATCCGCTCCCGTCAATGTCTTGAGGTGGCGGTGAAGCATCGCAAACCGGTGGTCGTGATGGAACCGGTTAAAGGCGGGACACTGGCCAGTGTCCCGGCAGAAGCGCAGGCTCTTTTTAAGCGTGCATGCCCGGACATGTCGGTCTCCTCATGGGCGATCCGTTTTGCCGCGAGCCAGCCGGGTGTGATGCTTGTTTTAAGCGGGATGTCGAATATGACACAGATGACTGATAATTTATCATATATGAAAAACTTTTGCCCGATGTCTCAGGAGGAACTGGAAACGCTGAAGGAAGCGTCAGCAGTCATCAAAAATGCCATTGCTATTGCCTGTACATCCTGCCGGTACTGTGTGGAAG
>CASFBR010000078.1 GCA_949292795.1 uncultured Eubacteriales bacterium | reverse complement strand
TTGCATGTGTTAAGCACGCCGCCAGCGTTCATCCTGAGCCAGGATCAAACTCTCATGTTTAAGCTTTGATTCTGAACCAGAACAACAACTGGTTGTTATTCCCGTTCTTTACTTGGTTTTTGTTCTTAAAAATTCTCTCATTAGCCATAACCTTCCGGCATATGCCATCGCGTTATGTTTTGGAATTTTCGGGATTGTTTTATTGTTTAATTATCAATGTTCTTTTTCTTTTCTGCTCTCTCAAGCAACTTTTGTAGTTTATCACTTCAGGGAGTTTTTGTCAAGCACTTTTTTCAGTTTTTTTCAAAGCCATTTTTCGACTTTTACTTCTAAACGCCTTGTACTTCTGACATCCGGACTGTTTTGCTTCCGTTCCCCTCAGCGCTTAGTTATAATATCATCCCTTCCAGCATTTGTCAACAAGTTTTTTTAATTTTTTATATTGTTTTTATATTTCATACATTATCAGTAATTATAGTCGTATTTAAGAAATTGTATCTTAGTTTTCTCTTTTGTTTTGCTATACTGGTCGTTTTTAGATTGCCGATGCCTATTTCTGCTCAATGCCTCCTTTTTCCATTGCCGCGCAATTTAAAGCGAAGCGTTTTAAATCTCATTGCAGCATGTTTAATTTCATTTTATCGAAATACCCTTTCGTATTCATGGAGACGCAATTTCCTAAATAAAATCATTTCTCAATAATAAAATCAAAAACAGGTATTTCAGACGTTATTTCTGAAATACCTGCCTTTCTGAATTTTTCTGAACATATCCGCTTATTGCATTTATCCTTCACTGCCCTGCCTGCGGACCACGCTCTTATTTTTCCACTTTCCTCTGCGGTAGGCCACGAAGGGCAGGATGAAACCAAATACCCAGCCAACAGCATAAGAAAAATAAATATATTCCTGGCCAAAGAAATGGGCCAGCAGATAGGCTGCCGGTATACGGGCCACCCAAAGGCCGATAATGGATGATACAAGAGGGACGATCATCTCACCGGCACCCTTTAAAGCCGCGCTGAAAATAAAGCCGGCCGCCAGCAGTACATAAAACGGCAGCACGCTGTGCAGATACCATACACCGGATTCTATAACTCCGGCATCGGATGAGAACATGCGCATGAGCCAGCCGCTGATGGGATAAAGAACACCCCCGATGACAACACAGGTGATGGCCGACAGGATCATGCCTGCCCGGGTGCCAAGGCGCACCCGATCCAGAAGTCCTGCGCCGATATTCTGTCCCGTATAGGTCGTCACCGCAATGGAAAAGCTCTGAACCGGCATAAATGCAAAGGAGTCGATCTTGTTAGCTCCATTAAAGCCTGCCATAAATGTGGAACCGTAACCGTTGACCAGCGCCTGCATAACCATAATCCCCACGGAAAAACACATCTGCTGCAAACCGGAGGGAATCCCCAGGCGCAGCGCCTGCTTAAACAGGGCACGGTCAAACTCCAGATGGCGGAATTTAATCTTTATAATCGTGTATTTCTTCTGTATATAAAAGAGACCAAACAGCCATGAGCACATCTGGGCAATAATTGTCGCAAGGGCAACACCGAAAACGCCCATGCGGATACCGGCGGTAAAGGCCAGGTCCAGCACAACATTGATCATGGTGGCAATGGCCAGGAAGATCAGCGATGTACGGCTGTCTCCAAGCCCCTGTAAAATACCGGCATTAATGTTGTAGCCCATGGAGCCGATCAGTCCGATGAAAATAACGATCATATAGGTTACGGCCATATCCAGCGTTCCGTCATCCGGCACCTGCATTAATATAAGAAGAGGACGGCTGATCAGGATTCCCAGTATGGACAGGGGCACAATGGCAATAAGCATGGATTTGTAAATGGTCGTTACGGTTTTCCGGAGATTTTCATAATCCTTTGCCCCAAAGAACTGTGATACAATCACCGTGGCCCCATTTCCAATACCCATAAACAGCGAACTGAGCATAAAGATTACAGGAAAGCCTGTACCTACAGCGGCCAGCGCTTTAGGCCCTACAATATTTCCCACAACGATGCTGTCCACCATGTTGTAAAACTGCTGCAAAATATTTCCGATCAGCAGCGGAATTGAAAACAGAAAAATCAGCTTATAGGGACTGCCCTTGGTCATATCGATCGAGCCGCCTTCTCTTTTCTTCACATCACTCATTTTTTAATTCCTCCCCGTTTTTATCAGAAAAATGGCAGCCAACCTTTCCTTTCCGGCAAAGGGTACTGCCTGAATTTATGATACCCGCTTTCGGCAGCCTTTTCAATAGCTGTACGGCATCTTTACAATAGCAGCAATATATGACGCATTTTCCGGCAACATTTATCGCATTGAACCGGCAAAGTCCCCGCGCTTCAGGTCCGCAGCCGCCCTTTTGGAAATTTTAAGCAAATCTTAAAAACTATCCTTAGATTTTTATTGCAACGCCAATCAAAAAAGTATATGATAGGGAAAGGACCATCAATCAAAAGATATTGAAGCATACATATAGGAGAGATGTTATGGTATTTTCAAGTTTACTGTTTGTTTATCTTTTTCTTGCGCTCAATCTGTTTATATACTCCAGAGCGCACACGATCACATCAAAAAATATCATCATGCTCGTGTTCTCCCTCATCTTTTATTCATGGGGAGGGCCCAAGTATCTGATTCTTCTTGCGGGCATGACCTTTATCAGCTGGGGGATGGCGCTGGCGATCCACCGTTTTTATGAGCACCGAAAAATACTGCTCATCCTTGACTGCGTTCTTCAGCTTGGCCTGCTTGGATTTTTCAAGTATACCGGCTTTTTGCTCGGCAATCTTTCGGCCATTACCGGTTTCCCTGAGGTGGTCCCCCAGATTGTCCTTCCTATTGGTATATCCTTTTACACCTTCCAGCTTTTATCCTATGTTGTGGATGTTTACCGCCAGGAAGTAGAGCCGCAGAAAAAATACTGGCTCCTGCTGCTGTACGCCAGTTTGTTCCACCAGTGTATCGCCGGCCCCATTGTCCGTTATCAGGATGTGGAGCGCGATATGCTGCACCGCGTTGTCAAGATCAACGAAGTCGACCGGGGAATCAAGCGTTTTTGCATCGGTCTTGCCAAAAAATCCATTCTCGCCAACGGATGCGCAGTGATTGCCGATACGTTTCTTGTAACAGACGATCTTCGATCACTGGCAGACATGTCCGTTCTCGGCCTATGGCTTGGCGTTTTATGCTTTATGCTCCAGATTTATCTGGACTTTTCAGCCTATTCGGATATGGCCATCGGCATGGGACTTATGATCGGCTTTCATTATAAGGAAAATTTTAATTATCCGTATATCGCCAATTCCATCACAGACTTCTGGCGCCGCTGGCATATTTCACTGAGTACATTTTTCAGAGATTATGTCTATATCCCTCTGGGGGGCAGCCGGGTCAGCGCCGGACGTCTTGTGATCAATCTTCTGGTCGTATGGTTTCTCACCGGCATGTGGCACGGCGCCAGTTGGAACTACATTTTCTGGGGCTTATACTTTTTTATTTTCCTTGTTCTGGAAAAATTCTTCCTTTTAAGGAAATTTGAAAAGCTTCCCCGTTTTATCAGTCATATATATGCCCTTGTTATCATATACTTTGGCTGGGTTTTATTTAAATTTGAAGATCTTGCCGCATTGGGTACAGCCTTAAAAGGCATGTTCGGGCTCAATGGCAACCGCTTTTTTGATATGCAGACAGGACTGACCTTCAGCAATTATGTCTTTTTCCTGATCTTTGCGATCATTGCGGTGACACCGCTTTTAAAAAATATCCGGCAGAAGATCATTTCATGGTTTAAAACCCGCAACATCATTCCCTACCCGGTATATGCCTACGAAATCATTTTTCCGGTAGTGCTGCTGATTCTGTCAACAATGGCACTTGTGGGGAATAGCTATAACCCGTTCCTCTACTTCCAGTTTTAATTATGAAAGATGGTGAACATCGATGCGAAAACCTCAGTCTTCCAAAAAACGCAAGCAGATTCATAAAACATATCTTTATCTGAAAAAAAATGTATTTTTCTGTGTTTTATTTTTGATTGCGATTATCGGGCTGCTCATACCGCTGCGGCCCAAAACATCTGCCGTTGAAAACCGGACGCTGACAACATTTCCAAAATTCAGCCTGTCCTCTTTATGGAACGGAGAGTTTTTCAGCGGCATATCCACCTGGTATTCGGACACCTTCCCTTTTCGCGAAGCGCTATTGTCTGCCAATTCCGGCTTCCAAAGCCTGTATGGTATCCAGGGCGAACAGCTAATTCATAATTCCAACCAGACCGGTGATGAAATTCCCGAAGGCGGCACCCTTGTGCCGGCAGAATCTTCCGATGAAAGCACACCGGATTCTGCTGCCGAAAGTACATCTGGCGGCGTAAGTGAAAGCACTGACACTCAGACTGACACATCCCAGACCGACGAGACTTTTGAGGACGGCGCTATCCATGACGTTCCCGAAATGTCCGGAAATGTCTACGTCACCGGAGATACTGCCTTTGGCATTTATTATTTTAATCTCGAGGGCGCCAATGACTATATTAAAATGCTGGACAAGGCTCAGAAGCGCTTAGACGGTATTGCAAATGTCTACGATGTGCTCGTACCTACCAGCGTAGGCATCTGTCTGGACGAAAACGCCCAGGAAAAGATCCACGCCAGCAATCAGAAGGATGCTATAAGCTATGTCACCTCGACAATCAATAATATGAACAGCAAAGTTAAAACAGTCGATACGTTTGACACCTTAAAAAATCATAACAGCGAATATATTTATTTCCGAACCGACCATCACTGGACTGCTCTGGGCGCATATTACGCCTATGAGGATTTCTGCAAAGCCCGCGGCTTCACACCGACACCGCTAAGTGATTTTGAAACTGTGGAATATCCGAACTTTGTCGGTACATTTTACGCCAGCAGTAATCAGGTTCAGGCTTTAAAGGACAATCCGGATACGGTCATCGGTTATATTCCAAAAAGCACAAATGATATGTTCTTTATTGATTCCAGCGGCCAGCGCATTGACTGGCGGATCGTCAATGATGTTTCCGATTATGACAGCGCCGCTAAATACAGCGCCTTTGCCGCCGCCGACCAGATGTACGCCCAGATTGATAATCCGACGCTCTCCGACGGTTCCTCCTGTGTGGTTATCAAGGAATCCTTCGGCAATGCCATGATCCCCTTCCTTGTGGATCATTATCAGCATATTTATATTGTGGATTACCGTTATTTCTATAAATATCCACAATACAACAACAGTATTTATCAGCTTGTCACCGAAAATGACGTGGACGATGTGATTTTTATCAACAACGTGGAAGCCATGTCCAACAGCGAAAAGGCCGCTCAGATGAGCGCCATGTTCGATTAAACACCAGCACGGGACCGGTACATACCGATGCTTATGTATTACAGAAGCGCCGGGAGTCTTTAAGCTCCCGGCGCTTCCAGTTTAATGCCGTGGGCAATCCCCGGCACACCTTTTCCTTCATTAAAGCTGACCGGCGATAAAAGTGCGCCGGTCGGCACAAAAAGCACCCGCTTCCACTGACCGGTCTCAAGCTTTGGCAGGATGAAGGCCGATAAAACGGCCGCGCTGCATCCGCATCCGCTGCCGCCAGAATGGGTATCTTGTGTACTACGGTCGAAAATTTCAATACCGCAGTCCATATGCTTTTGTTTCAGGTCAAAGCCTTTCTTTTGCATCAGCCCGATAAGAATATCCTGTCCGACATATCCAAGATCACCGGTAATAATGGCGTCAAAATCATCCGGGCCGGTTCCGGTTTCCCTGAAATGCGTCTCAATCGTATGACATGCCGCCGGTGCCATGCAGGCACCCATATTCATCGAATCCCGCACCCCCATATCAACGATCTGCCCCGGCGTCACTGCCGTAATCCGGGCATGAGATGCAGCGGGCAAATTTCCCCCGGCTGCCTTCCCGGAAGCCACAAGAAAGGCGCCGCTTCCGGTAACGGTCCATGTGGCGGACAGCGGACGCTGGCTGCCATATTCCAGGGGAAACCGAAACTGACGCTCCGCACTGGCAAAATGGCTTGAGGTTACAGCCATCGCAGTCTGAGCCATATCGGATGCAGTGCATATGGCGCTTAAGATCAGCGCCTCTCCGATCGTGGCGCAGGCTCCATACAGACCGAACACCGGACGGCAAAAGCCTTCCAGCCCAAAGCTGCTGGCAATACTCTGCCCCAAAAGATCACCTGCAAAAAAATAATCTACATTTCCGGCACAAAGCCCGCCTTTATCAAGCACCGCCGACACAGCCTTCCTCTGGAGCGCGCTCTCAGCCTGTTCCCACGTCTTTTCTCCCATCATCGGGTCCTCGTAAATCTGATCAAAATACTTTCCGAGAGGCCCTTCCCCTTCTTTAGGGCCGACAATACCGGCATGAGCGCCAATCACCGGCGGGCGCTCAAACGTGATCGTTGCATATCCTCTTTTTTTCATAGTCGCTGCCTCCTCACACCACACTGATTTCCGTCAATATAAAATAAAGTGCGCCAAACAGTCCCGATGTCACGATCCCGTATAAAATCACCGGCCCGGCAATCGTAAAAATTTTACTGCCAACACCAAAAATCATCCCTTCCTGACGGTATTCGATGGCACAGGCAGCAACCGAATTGGCAAAGCCGGTGATTGGCACCAGATACCCGGCGCCGGCGAATCTGACCAGAGGCACAACTAAATTAAAGCCGGTCAGAAGCACACTTCCCGTAATAAGACACAGCGTTGTATAAGCGGAGGCCATCGTCATGGACATTCCCTGAGCCATAAAAATATTGGTCAGTCCCTGTCCAATGACGCAGAGCAGCCCTCCGCTCACAAACGCTTTGCACATATTACGAAAGCAGCTATGCTTAGGCGTCACCTGCTCCACATAATCCCGATATTTTTTTGCATCCATGACATACCCTCTTTTCTCAAAGCTTTTACACAGCCTTTTACATAAAAAGCGATCCGGCAGCGGCCAAAAAGCCGCCGTTCAAGCTTATCTCCTGCTAGACAGTATGTCTGAATCTATTGTTTTTTATTCGTATTTATTGATGTTCTATTGTTTTTTATCCGTACTTATCGGTATTCTTTCGGTCTTTTTATGGCTTCTCCAGCTTTTTTTCATTCTTTTTTTCATTTAAAAGCTCGTCCAAAAGCTTCAAAAACTTCCTAAGCGACGGTGTCAGCGAGCTTTTTAAATAAGCAGCGCCATAGGAAAATTCCGGCGTAT
>CASFBR010000077.1 GCA_949292795.1 uncultured Eubacteriales bacterium | reverse complement strand
TCAAATGGATGTACAATGTACAAAAGATCAGAACCTTTTCTTTTCTGCTGCCCATGCGCACGTATTGCAAATTCTATTCCCTTATGTATCATAATTACCTCCTAATTCGTTTTCCCATTGCCGTTCAATCTTCCTGCGTGCTCTGCGTTTTATTTCCTGATCTCTGGAATATTTGTCCACGCTAAACACTAATCCAAATTCAGCCAAAAGGAAACAAATGGATGCTCCTCCATAACTAATAAACGGTAACGTCACTCCTGTCGTAGGTATTACACTTGTAACAACTGCTACATTTAAAACAACTTGAATTGCAATCTGGCAAAATACACCTGCTACAATTAGTCTTCCATATAAGTCCATTGCACTTTGCGCAATATGATACAAACGATACAGCAAGTATATAAATAAGAAGAATAATAATAAAACTCCAAATGCCCCCAGTTCTTCTGCAATAATCGCTAAAATAAAATCATTATGGGGTTCTGGCATCTTAAATTTTATAAGACTTTGTCCCAATCCTCTTCCCCAAAAACCGCCTGAGCCGATTGCATAAAGCGCCTGCGATGCCTGTAATGCTACTCCGCTTGCATAGGCTGGATCAGTTGGATGCAGCCATGCTAAAATACGGGTTACACGAAATCCTCCCGAGCTTCCATCCATGAATAATTCAATCCCAATAACCGCCACAACTACAACTGCAAGCAAAATCCCAGCTGCCATTACAAAGTATTTCATATTTGGATGAGAAAGAAAAATTAACAAAATCGAAATTCCCATAATAATAATGGCGGTACTCATATTATCAGAAATAACAAAGATCATTCCACTAATAAGGAGGGAACAAAATCCTACTCTTAAAATATTTGGCAAATGCCGAACTGGATATTTCTTTATAAATGCAGCTAAAAACAAAATCATAAGCAATTTTACAGGTTCTGCAACTTGAAAATTAATCGGACCAATCTGTAACCAACGGGTGGCTTCATGCGACTCTGATCCAAGCGGCGTTTTTAATAGCAAAATTAGTAGAAATGAGATTGGAAACCCCCAAAACGATAACTTTTCCCATACATGATAATCAATCATAGAAATCAACAACATTCCAACAATTCCAATCACCGCAGCTCTGGCTTGCTGAACTGCAAAGCTATATCCAGCAATCCCGTATACTTGACTTGCATTATAATAGCTCGCACTATATATCATAATAATACCAAACACAATTAAAAAGATAAGAGAAAACAACAAATTATAATCCATCGGAACTTTATGAATCCATGGTATTCTAACAATTCTCTTTTTCTTTTTTTTTGTTCTTCTTCTCTGTTTCAAATCATCATCCTCTTCTTATATATGAATTTCCCCGCTTCTTTAAAGCGGGGATTTTAAAATTATTTATAAAAGTAAAACTGTACGGTTAGTTCTTTCTTTTTTCGAGTGATGTCTGAAATGTCATTCCCATAATCCCCAATAAAATTCCTACAACAAATATTACAATTGTATGATTAAATTGAAGTTTTTGACACACTTCCAGTACTGTAATAATTCCTCCGCTCATTGCTGTTACAAAAATACATACTGGCTTAATAAACAAAACTGCCAATACACCTGCCAATATACCTGCTGCAATTACAATTATGTAAATCCACCATGTATCGTAACTGGATAACAGCGAAAATACGGTTAATGTAGTACATACTCCGCATACAAGAAAGATACCCACTTCATATAATCGAAACGCAGCAAAAGCAATGAGCAACCCTACAATAATCGCCGCTGGAAATGTAATCCAGTTATTATTGGTAAAATAATTTACAATAAATGCGGTAATAAAAAATCCAATTGAGAAACCAATTACAGTAATCCCAACTCTCATAAGCTTATAGCCAAAAAAACAGATAAGCAAACCAATCACAATAATTGCAATTGCAACTCCTAATAATTGGCTCTGTGGTAATTCATCCATAAATCTTTGAATAATATTTGACATGAAATCCTCCATTTTTTTTACAAAATTAACCTATTACCTCGTTATTATATCACAATTATTCACAAAAGGCTACCTGCAAATCTGTTTTTCTTATATTTTTCATTTCTATTGATAATTGATTTGTTGAATTGCATCTTGTACACTTCGAACTCCAATACAGTGAAATCCGTCTGGAATAATCAATCCTTCTATTGAGACAGCCGGCAAAATACATCCAGTAAATCCCATTTTCTTTGCTTCATTTATTCTCTGCTGCGGCATACTAATCCCACGAATTTCTCCGGAAAGACCAACTTCACCAATAATGAAATAATCTTCTTTCACTGGACGATCCCAATAACTGGATACAATTGCCATTACAATTGCTAAATCCAAAGATGGTTCGTTAACTTTCATCCCACCCGTAATATTCACATACGCATCACACTCAGAAAGCCTCAATCCAATTCGTTTTTCCAATACTGCCATAAGTAAATTAATACGATTATAATCGGTGCCAGCGCTTGTTCTTCTCGGCATTCCAAAGTTTGTTTTACAAATCAATGCCTGTATTTCTAAAAGTAATGGTCTGCTTCCTTCCATTGCACAAGTCACAACTGAACCAGAAGCTCCCTTTGGTCTGCCATTTAACATATAGGCAGAGGGATTTTCTACTTCTATTAATCCTTCTTGCATCATCTCAAAGACTCCGATCTCATTGGTAGATCCAAATCGATTTTTTACTGCTCTTAAAATTCGATAAATTGCATTCCGATCTCCTTCAAAATAGAGCACGGTATCTACCATATGTTCCAATACTCGTGGACCTGCCACAACTCCTTCTTTCGTTACATGCCCTACAAGAAACATTGAAATCCCATATCCCTTTGCAAGCTGCATTAATACATTAGTAGATTCCCTTACTTGACTCACACTTCCAGGTGCAGAAGAAACGTCTTCCCGATACATTGTTTGAATGGAATCAATTATTACCAATTCTGGTTTTTGCTCAGTAATGACTTGAGAAATCACATCTAAATTTGTCTCAGATAACAAAAGTAATTCTCCGCTAAAACTACCCATACGATTTGCTCTCATTTTGATCTGTCTTAAAGACTCTTCTCCTGAAATATAAAGGATTTTATGTCCCCGTTCAGAAAGGTTTTTACATACTTGCAGCAATAACGTTGATTTTCCGATTCCCGGATCTCCTCCTACTAACATAAGAGATCCTGCCACGATCCCTCCTCCAAGCACACGATCCAATTCCTTCATACCAGTGCTCGTACGTTCCTCTTCTTTGATAGAAATTTCTCCTAATCGAGTTGGCTGACGACTGCTCCTCTCTATTTTTATAGTTGAAGAATTCTTTTTTACTACTGGCTCTTCCACCATTGTATTCCACTGACGGCATCCAGGACATTGCCCAAGCCATTTACTTGATTCATACCCACATTCTTTACAGAAAAACATCGTTGACCTTGCTTTTGCCATAATTTCCTCCCAATCTGATCAATGCATGGAAGAAGCATTCCGTTTGATGAATCAAATGGAATGCTTCTTCCTTATCTCACTATGTTAGAAAGAGATTCTACGAATTCCTCTTTCCCGAAATAATTATAATTTCTCAACAGTTACGGTTGCTTTCTTTCCTTCACTTAAGTCCAAACTAATTACTAATTTTCCACTTAAGTTTGTCTCAAATTCATCAATTTTTACTCCATTAATAATAATCGAGTATTCCGTATCATCTTCCACACCGATAATTACTTGTGTATCTGCAATTCCCTCTGCTTCAAACGATACGGTATCTTCTGTCCTTTTATAGTTTGTTACAGTTGTTCCAGGAACCGATTCATAGGCAAACATGCCATTACGTTCTAGTTTTGTAATCTCTTTAAAAGTTTTTACTTTGTATAAATCCCCATTATACTCAAAATCTGAAATCTTTGATTTTTGATCCAATTCGTAATTCCCAAAACTGATGGCCCCATTTGCCTCTACACGAATTAACTCTGTAATTACTGACATGAATTTATCCTCCTGCTCTTCCTCTTTTTCGTAAAACGAACCCCTTTTTTCGTTTTTACACCCAAAGCAATTCGTTTTACATTCATTCAGCGATTCATTAATAGTTGCTATATTTAAGAAAAAACTTCTCTTCTTACTTTTTTATTATAATATAAATCTCTTAAAATTTCCAGTATATTTTTGGCTTTTTTTCATCTTTTTCTGATTTTTTTAGAGGAGTCAACGAAGATTCTTTACTTATTGTTAAGGGTAACTGGCAGAAATTGAAGTTTTTCTCCTTCTTTCCTTACTTCTATCGTATTTCCTTCTTGTATCTTGCCATCCAGAATTTCTTCTGCTAACGCATCCTCAATCTCGTTCTGTATTGTACGACGAAGTGGTCTTGCCCCATATTTTTCATCGTATCCCTTCTCAATCAAGAATTCTTTTGCTTCCTCTGAAACTCCTAAATTTAAGTTCATCTGTTCTTTGCTTCTTGTTATCAAATCCTTTAGCATAATATCCACAATATTTTTCATATGAGATTTATTAAGTGGATGGAACACAATAATTTCATCAATACGATTTAAAAATTCTGGCTTAAAGGAACGTTTCACCTCATCCATAACACGTCCCTTCATATAGTTATAGCTTTCTTTTTCATTCTCCACCGTTCCAAATCCCAATCTCTTTGGAGCAACAATGTTTTCTGCACCACAATTAGAAGTCATAATAATAACCGTATTTTTAAAGTTAATTCTCCGTCCTTGTGCATCCGTAATCTGTCCATCATCCAAAACCTGAAGCAAAATATTAAATACATCTGGATGAGCCTTCTCAATCTCATCAAATAATAAGACAGAATATGGATTTCTTCTCACTTTTTCGCTTAATTGGCCTCCTTCTTCATATCCAACATATCCTGGAGGAGAACCAATTAATTTGCTCACACTGTGCTTCTCCATATATTCGGACATATCAACACGAATCATTGCATTTTCTGTCCCAAACATTGCTTCTGCCAATGCTTTTGACAACTCTGTCTTTCCAACACCAGTCGGACCAAGGAAAAGAAACGAACCAATTGGTCTTTTTGGATCTTTCAGTCCAACACGGCCACGGCGAATTGCTTTTGAAACTGCACTTACCGCTTCTTCTTGTCCTACCACTCTCTGGTGCAAAATAGATTCCAACTGTTTTAATCGCTGTGCTTCGCCTTCCTCTAAAGACTTCACTGGAATTTTCGTCCAATCGGATACAATATCTGCAATTTCATCTTCTCCAACTTCAGGACGTTTATTTTTCTTATCTCTTTCCCATTTTGCCAGAAGTTTTTGCATCTTCTCTCTCTTGCGTTCCTGTTTTTTCTTTATTTCAGCAGCTTTTTCAAATGCTTCTTTTTTAATTGCTTCTTCTTTTGTTTTATTTAATGCCTCAATATCATTTTCCAATACTTTAATTTCTTTTGGCTGTACATAAGATGCTAAACGAACTTTAGAAGCAGCTTCATCAATTAAATCAATTGCCTTGTCTGGCAAAAATCGATCATTAATATAACGAGTAGAAAGTTTCACTGCTGCCTGTAACGCACTATCAGTAATTTGTACATGATGATGTTCTTCGTAAGCCTTTCTCAATCCTTTTAAAATCGCAACCGATTCCTCTTCCGTTGGCTCTTCAATCATGACAGGCTGAAAACGACGCTCCAATGCTGCGTCCTTTTCAATATGTTTCCGATATTCATCTACAGTAGTAGCTCCAATAATCTGAATTTCTCCTCTCGCAAGCGATGGCTTTAAAATATTAGAAGCATCCATTGCTCCTTCTGCCCCTCCTGCTCCGATAATTGTATGAATCTCATCAATAAATAATAGCACTTGACCATCATTTCTGACTTCATTAATAATTCCTTTAATTCTTTCTTCAAACTCTCCACGGTATTTGGAACCAGCTACCATGCCAGATAAATCCAATGTCACAACTCGTTTTTCCCGAATCGTTTCAGGCACATTCCCTGTGACAATCTGACTTGCCAACCCCTCCGCAATTGCCGTTTTTCCAACTCCAGGTTCTCCAATCAGACATGGATTATTTTTCGTACGGCGGCTCAAAATTTGAATTACCCTTCCGATTTCTTGCTGACGTCCAATTACAGGGTCTAATTTCCCTTCTCTTGCCATTTCGGTTAAATCTCTGCTATACTGATCCAAGATTGGAGTTTTAGAATTTCCCCTATTCGATGTCATACTTCCTAACATCTCTTCTTTATAAACGCCACTATCCTGTCCCATGGCTACCAGCAAATCGACATACATCTTTCGAATATTTACATTCATTGTATTAATTAGACGAGTAGCGGAACATTCGGATATTTTTAAAATGGCAATTAAAATATGTTCAGTTCCAATCAATTGACTTTTAAAGCGCCTTGCTTCAATATAGCTATTATTCAATACTTTTACCGCAGTAGGAGAATAACCTCCCACTTCTTCCACTGTCACTGGCTGTGCTGGATTAATGAGTTGTTCCACAAGACTGATTACTTTCTCTTCTGTTACTTGATAACTTTCTAAAATTTTGGCAGCAACACCAGTTCCTTCTTGAATTAAACCGATTAAAATATGCTCCGTTCCGATATAAGAATGCCCCAACTCCTTTGCAGCCTCCTCTGCACAGGCTAAAGCATCCATTGCTTTTTTTGTAAAACGATTCATCATAATTCTTCTCCTCTCAGCGATCTGTTCTCCTCTTCAACCCTTATCCTTCTATCCAAAAACAAATCTTCAAGATTTTTACTCCTCCCTTAATTCAGGAATCTGTCTCTGAATGTAGGTGGCTCTTGCTCTATTTAAAGCCTTTTCTTCTATTTGACGATCCCAATACGTTTGTAAATTAGCATTTTGAACACCAAGCATCATTTTATAACAATTACACGGTTCTTTAAAGGATAATAATCCTTCTTCTTGCCCCAACCGAATTTGTGACAAATGATCAATTGTTTCTTTCAAAGATAGATTTTTGGCATATTTCAATGTTCCATAAGAACGATAAATACTATCTTCCAATTCCAAACGATGTGTCGTAAGCACTTGACGACGTACTGCCTTTTCTTGGCTTGCCAACTGTCTTGCCACCTTTGTAAGAACTTGAATAATATCTTTTTCCGATAAGCCAAGCGTTTTTTGATTATAGAGAACAAACATATTTCCATCATTGTCCTGACCTTCCCCAAACGCTCCTTTTACGGTTACTCCGTAACGGCTAATCTCATTCAATAATGCACGAAAGCGTTTACTGCTGGAAAGCATCGGTAAATGCAAAATTAAATAGGCTCTCATTCCAGTTCCTACGTTCGTAGGATATACAGTCATATATCCAAATTTTTCATGAAATGCATACTCAAATTGTTTATTTACAAAATCGTCTAACTGATTCATTTCTTGCCAAACTTCATCCAATTCCATTCCACAACGGGAAATTTGCATACGCAGATGGTCCATTCCATTAATTGTCAAACTAACTGATTCATCCTCTGAAAGGATTAACCCAACTCCAGCTTTATTTTCACTTGAAAATTTATTGATTACTTGACGCTCTCTTAAAGCAATCCTATTCGTATCTGATATTTCATTCAACATATAATTTTCAAATTTTTTTTCTAATACAACTGGAAGTTGATTTAATTTATCTTCTACTAATATGGATAAATCACTTTTCTGTTCATTTGTCAAACGTGTTGGAAATAAATAGGATTTAAAATTACGAAGTATGCGAATGCGGCTGGCAACTACAACAGCCAAAGAGTCTTCTTGATTTTCATACCATTTATGCATCAGCATTCATCCTTTCTTTCAAAAGTTTAATCTCGTCACGATATCTGGCAGCAGATTCATATTCTTCTTCCCGAATTGCCTCCTGCAAGCGTGACTGTAAAATCTCCAATTGTTCTTGCTGATCTTCTCTTTCCTTCTCATAAGCTACTGTTTTCTCATAAGATTTTTCCGATGGCTGAAACTTTGGGCGTTTTCCAACATGGGTATCATTGCCATGCAGTTTCTTCATATTATTATCTAATAACAATCCAAATGTATCGTAACAATCTGCACAACCAAATCGACTATTTTTTATAAAATCTCCATAAGTCGTATGACAAGTTGGGCAGACTAATTGATTCATTTTTTCTGTTTGTTCATCGATTGCTTCTGATTGAAGTCCAAGAATTCCAGACAACATTTTTGCAAACGGAAAGTCCCCATCTAAAAATGGTTTTAACTGTGTCTGAGATGCACATTGGCTGCACAAATTATGCTCTGTTTTTATTCCATTTACCACTTCCGTTAAAATAATGTTTGCTTCTCGAATTTTACATTTTTCACACAACATATAGAAACCTCCTCATCTTTTTTCCCGATCTGGCGTAAAATATGCATCAAAAATTTCATCTATAATCTGATGTATTTCTCCACGTGAAATATTTTTACAATGTGCTTTTGCAAGCAAAACCCTCATTTCTTGTTTCAATTCCTGTAATGCTTCATATTTATCAATGTCAATACAAATTACTGCTCCTTTTCTACGATCTACTTTTACAAACCCCTCCTGCTTTAAAACAGAATAGGCCTTATTTACAGTATGCATATTGATCCCAATATGATTTGCTAATTCCCTTACCGATGGAAGGGAATCCCCATTGCGAATCTCTTCTGTAGCAATTCCAATAATAATTTGATTACGAAGCTGAATATAAATTGCTTCATCACTATTAAAATCAATTTTTAGTACCATATTCTCACCTACAATCATTTTGTTTATGCAGCAATTAATTTACTCCTATTGTTTCATTATTGTTATACATATTCTAGCACAAATGTTATGAAAATGCTAGTACTAATTTTAAGTTTATTATAAAAATTTTCAACAGCATTTATAGATTTACATTTTTAGGATTATTTAATGTTTTAACAATAGTATTTCCTATGAGATAAAAGACTTCCCTTAGACCCAATTTTCTAAGGGAAGCCCCATTTCTCACTCGCATTTATAAAATGATATTGGGGTCAAATGATATTTTGACCCCAATATTATTTAATCTCGAAAATCAGTTACTTCAAAATCATCATCGTCTTCCAATACCTGTTTCAAGTTTCGTTTTAAAGGTTTTTCTTCGTCCTTTGATGATTCTGTTTCCATGTCTGGCTGTAAATCTGCTTCTTTCTTTGATGCCAAATCATTAAACGTCTTATTTAAAGAATCCATATCTATTTCCTCTTGCGTATCAGAATCTTCCCCAGATTCTTGAATTTCTTCTGTAGAATTTTCTTCTTCCTGGCTAACTTTGTTCCATTCTTCTTGCTCTAAAGCAGCCAATTCTCTTTCAATTGCTTCATCTGGATCTAATTCTTCTTCGTCATCCTCATAGTCATCTTCTCCATCTTCATATAACTCATCGTCATATAATTCATCCTCTTCATCTTCTGGCTGATCCATTTTCTTTTTCAGATAACGATATAATAGAATTCCTGCAATAATTAAAACAGCAATTCCAACTGCTCCTCCTCCAAAAATAGCAATTTTTCTTAGTAATTCATCTCTGTCACTTGTATCTTCTTGTAAGACGGAATCTCCACCAATTATTTCACTGCTTCCCGATTCTCCTGATTCTGCATCCGCTGGATCTAAACTTTGTCCGTAATAAGATTCAATCACTCCAGTCGCAATATTTACATGATATAAACTTCTCACATTTTCTTGGTTAATCAAATAAACAATATAATCCTCTTTTGGAGTCTCTCCTTCTGCTGGTTTCCAGGATGGCAATGTTTTTCCATTAACAGAAATTTTTGTAGATTCCAGCCCCTCTAACAGCTCAGAACCTTCCTCCAAATCCAAAAATATGTATTCATCAGAGGAAGAATTTATTTTCACAAACGGAATACAGCTATCTTTTCCCTCATTATAAACATAAAAGTTTGCTGTTTCCCCATCATCCTTTAGGTAAAAAAGAATCAACCCACTTTTGGATTCCGCAATTTCAATTTCTTTTCCTTTATAACTATACGTTACAATATCAAACTCATCTGGTACTTCCGACTCATTAATATCTCTTTCAATTTCTAATGTTTTACCATTAAACAATGAAACAGTTATTGGATCTTCCTCCGTCGTCTGTTCTGGCGTCGTTTGTACTGGTGTTGTCTGCTCTGGCGTCGTTTGTACTGGTGTCGTTTGTATTGGTGTTGTTTGCTCTGGCGTTGTTTGTACTGGTGTCGTCTGCTCTGGCGTTGTCTGTTCCGGTGTCGTCTGTTCTGGTGTTGTCTGCTCTGGCGTCGTTTGTACTGGTGTCGTCTGCTCCGGTGTCGTTTGTACTGGCTTTGTCTGCTCTGGCGTCGTTTGTACTGGCTTTGTCTGCTCTGGCGTCGTTTGTACTGGTGTCGTCTGTTCTGGCGTCGTTTGTACTGGCTTTGTCTGCTCTGGCGTCGTTTGTACTGGTTTTGTTTGCTCTGGCGTCGTTTGTACTGGTGTCGTCTGTTCTGGGGTCGTTTGTACTGGTGTCGTCTGTGTAGTAGCTGGAACGCCTGGCTCTACCAATGCTCCACTTTCTATTACTTCTCCCTCAATCAATGATTCATCTTCATATAATTTTTCTTCCCCAGACTCTGTTCCAGAGGCTGTAACTGGTACAAATACCGTTGCTGCGCTTACAGCAACTCCTATCCATATGCCTATTAATTTTTTTCGATATTTTCTCATGATTATTCTCCCGTCAGTATTTATTCTGAATTATTGCTCCCATTGGTCAACAAGACTTTTCTTCACACTAAACTACATAGACAAAAGTTTTTTTACAGCCTGCTGCATTTCTGGAGCACTTCGATAAGAGCGAATCAATTGTTTTTCTTCATTGCTTAAAATCAAAACTCCATCTTCTTCTTTATAACCAAATGTATTCAGGACATCATCAATATGATACATACAACATAAAACTAAAAGCGTATTGGCTGTTGGTTGTGTTTGTCCACTTTCCCACCCATAAACGGTTTTCGGCGCAGCAAAAATACCATTCGCCTTTAAACGTTCTGATACCTCCATTACTGTGAGATGATTCATCTTTCGACATTGTTTTAACATTTCTGCAATTTTAGGATTTTTCACTTTTTTATCCTCCAAAACAAGTTTTCTCTTCTGTTCTTTGTAAGCAAAATATCGGATTCCTTACAATAATCATAATGTTAATGTACAATAAGCTAAAGATTCTTTTCTTTCCTATTTTAACAGTATGCCCAATCTTATTCAAAGTAACCTTTATTATTTTTAACATTACTTTAATGTATACTATATACATGACACTTCCATTATAAATGTTGCCTCAGAAAAGTCAACCTGATTTTTATTTTTTTTGTTTATAATAATACAAATTTCTTTTCATCATAACGGATGAAAGATTTCACGGGATGGTATATCACAAATAAGAAGAAAGTACCGAACATTGACGCAAAATCCAAATAGATTCTAGTCAAAGACGGTACTTTTCTTTTGTATATCGTGATATTGGAAATATTAAGTTTCTAACAAAGTTTTTATATCTAGTTCATTATTTCTTTATGCTTCATCAATTGCTTTGCCGATATCATTTCTCTTATACTTATTTTCAAATTGAATCCATTCCGTTGCTGCATAGGCATTGGCTCTTGCCTGTTTTAAATCGCTTCCCTTTGCCGTTACTCCAAGCACACGGCCGCCATTTGTAACAATCTTGCCATCGGCCAACTTAGTTCCTGCATGAAATACATAATAACCATTTTTTCCCTTAAAGGTATCAAGCCCTTCAATTGGATATCCTTTCTCATAATGTTCTGGATATCCGTCGGATGCCAATACTACACAAACAGCTGCATTCTCTTCAAAGTCTAATTGTATTTTATCTAACGTTCCGTCAATGCACGCTTCAAAAACGTCTATAATATCATTTTTCATACGAGGAAGCACAACTTGCGCTTCTGGATCTCCAAAACGAGCATTATATTCCAATACTCTTGGTCCATCTTCTGTAAGCATTAAACCAAAGAAAATAACTCCTTTGAATGGTCTTCCTTCTGCCTTCATTGCATCGACAGTTGGCTGATAAATATATTTCTGGCAGAATGCATCTATTTCTGCCGTATAAAATGGACTTGGAGAAAAAGTTCCCATACCGCCAGTATTCAGTCCCTGGTCTCCATCTTTTGCACGTTTATGGTCCTGAGCAGATGTCATAATCTGAATCGTATTGCCATCTACAAAGGAAAGAACTGAAACTTCACGTCCCGTCATAAATTCTTCTATTACAATGGTATTTCCAGCATCTCCAAAATGCTTATCCAGCATTAATTCCTTTACTCCATCCTTTGCTTCCTGCAATGTATTACAGATCAATACTCCTTTTCCAAGAGCCAAACCATCGGCTTTTAATACAATCGGCATTTTAGCAGTTTCTAAATAGGCAAGCGCCTCTTCTGGATTATTGAAATTTTCATAAGCAGCTGTTGGAATATGGTATTTTTTCATCAGATCTTTCGAAAATGCTTTGGAACCTTCCAAAATTGCTGCATTTTTACGAGGTCCAAATACTCGCAGTCCCTCTGCTTCAAATGCATCTACAATGCCTCCAACGAGTGGATCATCCATTCCAATCACGGTCAGATCAATTTCCTTTTCTTTTGCAAATGCAACTAATTTATCAAATTCCATTGCTCCAATTGGAACACATTCTGCGATTTCTCCAATTCCTGCATTACCTGGTGCACAATATATTTTTTCTACCTTTGGGCTTTGTGCTACTTTCCATGCAATTGCATGTTCTCTTCCGCCGCTTCCAACAATTAATACTTTCATAGTGCCTCCTGTTCTGCTACCATTTCATATTATGGTAGAATCTTCACTTTTCCATCTACGACTTGTACTTTGCCCTGAGCAATTAATTCAATTGCCTGTGGCATTATTTTCCATTCCGCCTGCTCCATTACACGGCGCTGCAATACTTCAGGACTATCTCCCTGCTGTACTTCTACCGCTTTTTGCAAAATAATTGGTCCAGTATCCGTTCCTTCATCTACAAAATGAACGGTTGCACCCGTTACTTTTACTCCTCTTTCCAGTGCTTTTTCATGCACAGTTAATCCATAATATCCTTTTCCACAAAAGGCTGGAATTAGAGATGGATGAATATTGATAATTCGATTCCGATACTTTTTCACAAGCGCTGGAGGAAGAATCAGAAGACATCCCGCAAGCACAATCAAGTCAACATGATAAGAATCAATTGCTTCTAAAAATGCTTCATTAAATGCTTCCCGATTAGAGAAATCTTTTGGTGAAATACATTTTGCTTCAATTCCAGCTTTTTTTGCACGCTCCAAAGCATATGCTTTTTTATTATTGCTAATTACAAATTCAATGGATGTATTATGAATCGTGCCTGCATGAATCGCATCAATAATTGCTTGCAGATTTGTACCGCCTCCACTGACCAGTACACCAATTTTCATCATAACAATGTAACCCCTTTTTCTCCATTTTCAATATGACCAACTACATATGCTTTTTCTCCAGCTGCCTCAATTGCTGCAATTGTCTTCTCTACATCTTCAGGGGCAATTGCAAGAACCATTCCAAGTCCCATATTGTAAGTATTGTACATCATTTTTTCTTCAATATTTCCTTCTTTTTGAAGTAATTTAAAGATTGGAAGTACTGGATAACTATCTTTCTTAATTACCGCATGTTTCCCATCTGGGAGCATACGCGGCACATTTTCATAAAATCCACCGCCTGTAATATGGCTGCATCCTTTAATTGTTACACCTGCTTTTTTTATATTTGCCAATGTTTTTACATAAATCTTTGTAGGAGTGAGTAATGCATCTCCAAGCGTTGTACCTAGCTCTTCTCGATAAGTTTCTAAATTTTCCTTTGTCATTTCAAATACTTTACGCACAAGTGAAAAACCATTGGAATGCACTCCGCTGGAAGCAATACCGATTAACACATCTTTGTCTGTAATTGTCTCACCTGTAATCAAGTCTTTTTCATCGACTACACCAACCGCAAAACCAGCCAAATCATATTCATCAATTGGATAAAAGCCTGGCATTTCCGCCGTTTCTCCTCCAATTAATGCTGCATTGGACTGTGCACATCCGTCTGCTACTCCCTTTACGATCATAGCAATCTTTTCTGGTATATTCTTTCCGCATGCAATATAATCCAAGAAGAATAACGGCTCACCGCCCGCACATGCAATATCATTCACACACATTGCCACACAGTCAATACCAACTGTATCATGTCTGTCCATAATAAATGCCAATTTTAATTTTGTGCCAACGCCGTCTGTTCCAGATACTAGTGTAGGTTTTTCCATATTTTTAAATGCTTCCATCGAAAATGCTCCAGAAAATCCTCCGATATTCGTCAACACCTCTGGTCTCATTGTCTTTTTAATATGTTCCTTCATTAATTCTACAGACTTATATCCAGCCTCGATATCTACTCCTGCGTTTTTGTAATCCATATTATCCTCCTTATTGAAACTCAAGCTTTTGCTTTGATTTACATTTGTATTAAATATTCTTGGTATTTGATCTCTTCCAGCTTGGCTGCTTTTTTCTCTACCATCGTCTCCAGAGATTTTGCATATTCCTCTATACGTACAGAAAGTTCTTCATCCCCAATTGCAACAATTTTAGCAGCCAATAATCCTGCATTTAACGCTCCATTAATTGCTACCGTAGCAACAGGTATTCCAGGAGGCATCTGACAAATGGAATACAGCGAATCGACTCCACCAAGCGCCTTTGTCTGTACTGGTACTCCGATTACTGGAAGTACTGTCATAGCGGCAGTCATTCCAGGAAGATGTGCTGCACCGCCTGCACCTGCAATGATAACTTTTAATCCTCTTTCTTTTGCAGAATGTGCATACTCATACATCTTATCTGGTGTACGATGAGCAGAAACAACGGTTAATTCATAAGGAACATTCAACTGATCTAACATTTCTGCTGCTTTACTCATTACTGGCAAATCAGAATCACTTCCCATAATAATACCAACAACTGGTTTCATGTGTATCTCCTCCTAAACTAAAATTTTCTTATGTGCCATGCACAATATCTATCGGAAAGAAAGCGCCTGATGTGCTTTCCTTACCTGCTCCAACGCTTCTTCAATGGTATCGGCAGTCGCAGTAATATGTCCCATCTTTCTACCGTTTACTACCTTTTCTTTTCCATAAATATGGACTTTTACATTCGGATTTTTATAAGCCTCTTCAAGTCCAAGTAGTTCTGCTTCAGAAGCAGAATGATCTCCAATAATATTTTTCATTGCAGTTGGACGAATCAAACTAGCATTTCCCAATGGAAGTCCCAAAATTGCACGCACATGCTGTTCATACTGAGATGTATAGCATCCCTCAATCGTATAATGTCCAGAATTATGCGGACGTGGAGCTAATTCATTGACAAGAATATGTCCTTCTTTTGTAACAAATAACTCAATGCATAACATTCCATACGCATCAAACGCCTTTAAACATTCTTTTGCAATTTGCATCCCTTCCGCTTCGGTCTCTTTACTAATCCGAGCTGGCACTGTAGTTTCATCTAAAATACTATTTTTATGAACATTCTCTGCAATCGGATATACTGCAATATCCCCGTTTAGGCTTCGACATGCGAGGATAGACACTTCTTTTACAAAATCAATACATCGCTCTACCATCAGTTCTACTTTTCCTGCTCCAAGTGCCTGATATCCTTTTTCAATTTCATCTGGACTAGAAATCACATAATTTCCTTTTCCATCATATCCACCCGTACAAGTTTTCAATATCAACGGGTAGGAAAACAGTTCTGCACTATGTTCAATATCTGCTTGAGATTTAACTGATAAAAAATCTGGCACTGGAATTTCATGCTTTCTCAGCCATTCTTTTTGCCGGAGCTTATTTTGTATTCGTTCCAATGTCTTACTCGATGGATAAACAGGCGTTCCTGAAGCTTCCACTTCTTTCAAAGCTTCCACGCTAATATGCTCAAACTCATAGGTTACTACATCTACTCGAGATGCCATTCGTTTGATCGCTTCAATATCTTCAAACCCTGCAACAATATGAGAATCTGCGATATTGTGAGCAGGACATTTTACTGTCGGATCCACAATAACAAACTCATAATCCATACGCCTTCCGTCTAAAATCATCATTTTGCCCAGCTGTCCGCCGCCAATAATACCAATTTTTTTCATCTGCGTCCCCTCGCAATCTTATTTGATCTTATAACCATTCCGTCAACATTCTACTAATAATTGACTCAAACGTCAACTACTTTTCCAACGTTAACCAAGTAATTTTATTCGATCTCCAATGCCTTGTTTAACTCTTCCGTTCCAGGTAATACAAATCTGGAGTTTTGTATAATTGGAATTTCCGTTCCATCTGCTCGAACAACATCAATTGCCCCTAGTTCATCATATGGAATTGTGGCATCTGTATGACAGGCAAAATATGCCTTATGCGGATCGGTCTTTCTCAAAACAGAACATTCATTGTCTCTTGCAATGATCTCTTTTCCATCTGGATTAAATACGGCCAGATCTTCACTATGAGAATAGCAAGTATCCCCTACTGCAAAATGAGGTCCTGTTTTTTCTGCAATCAAAATCGGCAGTCTTCTAAATATATTATATTTTTGCGCCATGGCATAGGCAGTTGTATTTGTACCAATTGCGAATTCTCCCATTGGTAAGGTTTCTCTATGATACATCAGATTTTCCTTGATATATGCCCGATTCTCCTCTTCAGAATCAAAATTCTTACAAGTATAACTAGAGATCATTCCATCTTTAAATGTAAGCTCTAATTCTTTATATTCTAATCCTCTCATAAATACACGGCTAATATGCAAAATACCATTTGTTCCTTTCAAAACAGGAGAAGTAAACACCTCTCCAACTGGAATATTCACATCCGCAGTACAATTTTCAAAATTGGTTTGCTTTTCTGGATCGGTTAATGGATGAAGTTGAATCACTAAATCCGTCTTATTCTCGTTTCTTCCTTTTACTCTCACAAACTTTCCCTGATCCAATGCATCAATAATTATTTGCTGAATCTTTATATATTTCTCATTATCCAGCGTATTTACCTTCATCGTTTCTTTAAAAATCTCTTCAAACTGATCTCCAATTTCTGGAACTGGAAATGCAATAATAGTAAAGCTTGTTTCATCTTCTGGTATATATTCATTCATAATGGAACGAGTTTCACTTGCCAGCTCAATACTGAGTGTTTGCTGTTTCTCATTCAGTCGATAAGAATCTGCATTATTTTTCGGTTCAAATGGAATTTCCCCAAATGTTTCTAATACGACTGGTCCTGCATAGCGTCGTGCCTCTTCTTTCCGCTCTTCATATGTGACACGGAATACTTGCGACCTGCGTTCTTTATACTGTCTATCTAAATACACAGCCTGATCATACCGATGGTCGTATTCAAACTGACGATTTGCAGGTGTAGTTGTAATTGTAATATGACGATAGGTCGGCTTTAATCCCTTCTCCTCCCAGAGCGGTAAACTAGCCTTAATTAATGGTTCCAAACCAATTGCATAGCGAAGTTCAAAGCGATCTTTTTTAGACAAATCCCTCTTCGTTACTTCAAATCCTCTGCAATATCCATTCACAAATGTAGCAGCCGTTTGTTTTAACGTTTCTTTATCCATTTTATTTAAAAACTCTGCCATCTTTCGTTCATTTTCTGTTATATTCATGCCATATTTATATAAATAACGTAAATCCTGATCGGACTGTTCTATAATTTGCTCATAAACAGTATTACCTGTGATTAGCAAATCTTCGATTTGTTGGCGTGCAAACAAATCACTATAATCACTGAAAAACCAATAAACCGTATCTTTTACAGACAAAAACTCTGTTTCTTCCTGTTCCATCAAATTATAAACTTCAATAAACAATTCTGCATAAACGATAAAGTTCTCTAACCGCTTTGCATATGCAAATACAATCATTTGATACATCTGTGCATAGAGCATTGAAAATAATTTTCCAAACTCATTTCCCATTAATGCAGTACTATAGGATGGATTCGCATAACTTGTTTCATAACGATCTCCTACAATATCTTCATACAATCTTCTATTATCTTCTTCTAACTCCTCCAATGTTCCTGCTGCATCTTTCTCAGCGATTTCTTTCACTTTACATATAAATGCCGCAACTGTTTGGAAATAATCCGAATAAGGCTGTTTTACATCTACTGCTTCTCTAATTTCATAAATTCGCTCCATTGCAAGCATAAAGCGTTCTTTTAATGCTTCATCATTATTTTTCCACATAAAATCTCCTTATACCATACGTATACCGATGATAAATAAAATAACAATAATAATAATCAAAAGTACATTGGATGCAATTCCAATTTCATCTATAATATGGCTGCAATTTTTCTTTCTTCTTCCTCTGATCCCATATCCCAAGCCAAATAAACTAATAATTAAAACAAAAACTCCCAATATTCCAACATTGATTCCTGATTGTTCCCACAGGCTATTCCAAAAGCTAACTGCCAGGCCAATTGTTCCTACCAAAAAGAAAATACAAGCCCAAATTCCATCCTTGGTCACCCGCTTTGTTCCAATCGTAACAATATCTGTTTCCTTTACCGTTTTCATAATTACTTCCTCCAAATGAGCCGCTGTAAATCGTCAATCTCTTCCAGCTCTATTCCATCATCGTTCCTTCCAAGCAGTAATTCCTTTTTCCAGAAGAATATAAATTAGATATCCTAATATTCCTCCAATTGTATTTAAAAGTAGATCATCTACATCAAAGCTTCCTGTACAACTGACAAGCTGGCATGTTTCTACAATCAAAGTTGTAGTAAATGAAATCAATGTCATGAAAACAATTCCTCGTACCCTGGAAAAAGCAAGTGGAAGCAAAAAGCCAAGCGGCATAAAACCAATCACATTCCCTACGAGATTTAATAAAACGGAACGAATCCCAAGTGTTCCCGTATTGTTTAAAAAGCGTTTAATTTCTTTAAATAATTCTAAATTATAAGAATATGTTCTCCCAATTTGTTCCCGTCCCATTAACTTGGCAAATAATAATAAATAGATCAGCACTGCTAAATATACTACAAACAGAATACACCATATCACTCTAATTCTGCTTTTTTGTTTCAATCTATATTCCTCCCATATAGGAAGGACTGCCGTACATCCTCATATAGTTTAAACTATATTTTGTACAGCAGTTCCATCCTCCAAGCAATCATTTTGCTTTATTGGCTTAACTAAAAGATTAATGTTTTTTTACTTTTTAATAATCTTGCTCCATTTATAATCGTAATAGTCCCCGTTACAATTCCTGTTACAAGTACAATAATACCAAGTGCGATGCTTCCTCCGCCAACTTGAGAGATTAACCGATAATATTTCTCATTCATGTCCGTTCTCCTTTTGCTATTCATTATTTTCAGCACCATATTTTTTATAATATGCGTCAATTGCCTCCATTAATGTATTATCGATAATAACTTTTCCTTTATACTCTTTATTATAAAGATGTTCAATTACCTCTGCCATTGTTACAATTGCAGTTGTCTGTAATCCGTAATTTTCTTGAATCTCTGCTAATGCACTCTTTGTACCCTGTCCTCTCTCCATTCGATCTACGGAAACAACAAGTCCAAGCACATTCACCTCTCCCTGTGCCTGAATGATTGGAAGCGTTTCCTGAATGGAAGTTCCTGCCGTTGTAACATCTTCAATAATTACTACACGATCCCCATCTTGAATTGGACTTCCAAGCAAAATACCCTTATCTCCATGATCTTTTACTTCTTTTCGATTGGAACAATAACGAATATCGGCACCATACATTTCAGAAAGAGCCATAGAAGTCGCTACGGTCAAAGGAATTCCTTTATAGGCTGGTCCAAATAATACATCAAAGTCAGTTCCAAACTTTGCCTGAATTGCCTTTGCATAATATTCTCCTAATTTACGAAGCTGAGCTCCTGTGCGGTAAAATCCCGTATTCACAAAAAACGGCGTGTTTCTTCCACTCTTTGTCACAAAATCGCCAAATTTCAATACTTCGCAATCAATCATAAATTCAATAAACTCTTTTTTATACTGTTCCATACTAATCTCCTCTCGTTATTTTACAATTCCAATTAACTGATTGATGTCTTCACAATTATGCTGTTTCATATAGTCTTCTATTCCCTCTGCTACTTGAATTGTCGCATATGGATTGTAAAAATTAGCTGTTCCTACAGATACCGCTGTCGCACCAGCTAAAATAAATTCGATCGCATCTTCTGGCGTTGCAATTCCACCCATGCCAATAATTGGTACGGACACTGCATTTGCCACCTGATAAACCATTCGCAATGCAATCGGCTTTACAGCTGGACCAGACAATCCCCCTGTTTTATTTGCAATTGCAAAACATTGTCGTTGAATATCAATTTTCATTCCAGTTAATGTATTAATTAAAGAAAGTACATCTGCTCCGCCTGCTTCCGCTGCTTTGGCCATAACTGTAATATCCGTAACATTTGGACTCAATTTCATAATAATCGGCTGTTTTGCCTTTGCTTTTACTGCTTTTGTAATTGCTTCCACTGCCTTTGGATCTTGACCAAAAGCGATGCCTCCCTCTTTTACATTTGGGCAGGAAATATTGATTTCTAATAAATCCACTGGCTCGTCCCCAAGACGTTCTACCACTTCCAAATAATCTTCTGTACTTTTTCCACATACATTAACAATAATCTTTGTATCATATTGTTTCAGAAATGGAATATCTCTTTTCACAAATACATCAATACCTGGATTTTGTAAGCCAATTGCATTCAGCATACCGCCAGTTGTTTCTGCGATCCGAGGCGTTGGATTACCTGGCCACGGTACATTGGCAACACCTTTTGTCACAACTGCTCCAAGCCGATTTAAGTCTACAAATTCACTGTATTCTGCACCAGATCCAAACGTACCCGAAGCAGTCATAACTGGATTCTTTAATTGCACTCCAGCCAGATTTACAGAAGTATTTAACATTATAATTCAACCTCCTCTGCTGCAAACACTGGACCATCTTTACAAATTCTCTTATTGTGCACATGGGTATGTTCATCCACTTCTTTAGATTTGCATACACATGCCAAGCACGCTCCAATTCCACATGCCATTTTTTCTTCCAATGAAATATAACATTCCATCCCTTGCTCTTTTGCATACTGCTTCAATGCACGCAGCATTGGAGTAGGACCACATGCATAGATGATATCGGCGTCTAATTGATTTGCAGCAATCGCATCCAGAACATTTCCTTTTGTACCAACGCTTCCATCTTCTGTCGCTACATAGACTGTCCCATATGGTTCAAACTCTTTTTTTAAGAATAACTGTGCATCTCGGTATCCAAGCACCATTTGTTTTTCACAATTCAATGATTTTGCCAACTGCAGCATAGGGGGAATTCCAATTCCTCCGCCGATCAAGAATGCCTTTTTCTCTTTTAATGGGAAACCATTTCCAAGTGGTCCCATAATCTCAATTGGATCACCTGCCTGATAAGCAGAGAACTCTTTCGTTCCTGCACCAACTACACGATAAACAATTCTAATTCGATCCGCTTCTATTTCACAAAGACTAATTGGACGAGGCAAAAGTTTTGCCCCATCTTTTGTATAAATGGAAACGAACTGACCACATATGGCTTCTTTGGCTATATGACTAGTCTGAATCCACATGCTAAAAATATCCTCACTTAACTGTTCCTGAGAAAGAACAATTGCTGTTTCTTTATATTTTGCCATATTTACCTCTTTTTAGAAAATACTTCTAATATCCTCAATCATATCAATCACTGCTGCTCTGGACGCATCTGCAAAGTTTTCTGCTCCAAATTTTGCATATTTTTCTTGCTTATAAGCTGCAATAATACCACGGGATGAATTTACAATCGCTCCCAGTCCATCCTCATTAAAGTATGGACGCAGAGAATCTGCCGTTCCTCCCTGTGCACCATAGCCAGGCACTAAAATATACGTTTTTGGCATTACCTTACGAAGTACCTTTCCCATCTCTGGATAGGTTGCTCCTACAACACAGCCTACATAACTGTAAGATTCACCCATATGTTCCATGCCCCACTCTGCTACTTTTTCTCCAACTAATTCATACAGAGGCTTTCCATTGATTAATTGATCCTGAAATTCTCCACTGGATGGATTGGATGTTTTAACTAATACAAAAATACCCTTTTTCTCTTCTTTACATACTTTAATAAATGGTTCGATTCCATCCGAACCTAAATAAGGATTCACTGTCGCAAAGTCTTCGTCAAATCCAGCAATCTTCTGACTTCCAACCTGAACTTTTCCAAGATGTCCAACTGCATACGCTGCGGAAGTAGAGCCAATATCTCCTCGCTTTACATCACCAATTACAACTAATCCTTTGCTCTTACAATAATCCACCGTCTTTTTATATGCAACCATTCCAGGAATACCAAATTGTTCATACATTGCGATCTGAGGTTTCACAGCTGGAATTAAATCCCATGTTTTATCTACAATTTGCTTATTAAACTGCCAAATGGCTTCTGCGGCACCTTCCAATGTCTCACCATATTCATTCAATGCTTTTGTTACAATATGCTCTGGCACGTAGGAAAGCATTGGATCTAATCCTACTACAACTGGTGCATTCAGCTTTTTGATTTTACTTACTAATTGATTAATCACGAAAGCTCCTCCAATCTTCTTAATTATTTCTAATTTTTCAATTAAGTAAACGTTTCAAAGCAGAATTTTCCTGCTTCGCTGGTTCGATTATAGCATAACGAAGTACAACAACGCAAGTTTCTTAACATTCTTTTTCAACAAGTTTCAATTTAAAAAATACTTGACAATGCTCTGATTTATGATTATAATGAATATCGTAGTTATATTTTATGCGCGAGTGGCTCAGTGGTGGAGTATCGCCTTGCCAAGGCGAGGGTCGCGGGTTCGAATCCCGTCTCGCGCTTCTTTTTTTCAGTAAAACAGCGGGTTTCCAAAAGATTCCCGCTGTTTTTAAATTTCATAGGGAACTGTGTTCCTATGAAATTTAAAAAGCTTCGCTTAAGATGCGCACGCGCGCGATAAGAAAATTGTCGCTGAAGCGACCGCGCTTGGCGCTTAAGTTCCGCAGGCGGAACTCTTTTTTCTAAAAATAGTCTGAAATGGCACTGAAATTTTGAAGAATTTTGAAAAAAATTTTGAAAAACCGAATGGCGGCTATTTTGCTGAAGGATCATCGGAAGCACTATCGGCCTGTGTTTTTACCCACAAAGCGGGGCGCACGGCACGGCTGTTATACTGAACGGCATATCCGCTAAGGCTCACGCCAGAGGGACGGTAATCCACATACGCCGCACAGAATCCGCCTTCATTATGATCACCGGGCGAGCGCAGCCACCAGGGCGAGTCGCCGTTATCCGCCACATATGCGCCCTGCTCCACCGCATAAGGAGTTGCCTGAATCCAAAGCGTCTCGTTTCGGTCTGAAAAATAATTCTCTGCCTCATCAATACTCAGAAGAAATACCGCGTCCTGTGTATCATTGCCGCCGGATGTCCCCCATCTTTCATTATCCGGATTGACATTTGTAACCGGGATAATAACCTCCTGCTGGGCTTTGCTGAAAGCGGTCTGATAAAATGTATCGTTCAGCCATTGGCGCAATTCGCTGTTTTCCCAGGTAACCGCCGCGTCGCTGCTGTTATACGCCCGGGCATCCAGACCATATTTGCTAAGAAGAAGAACATTTTCCCCATCGGCATCCAGCACAATCCATTCAATTTCTTCCGCTCCGTTCTCTTTATTATTATCCTGCTCATAGCTGCCAAAGGAAATCGTATCGCCGACATTACATGGGGCTATGCCTGTAAATTCCCCGCCATTTTCCGCAGTCCCTGCCGGAACAGACGCATCCGCCTCCGTTTCCGGCAGACCGGAGCCGCTGCCTGATACGCGGCCTGTCTCCTGTGAATTTAAACCGCTGCTCGATGTGCTGCTTTCCTCCTGCGGGCGAACGCCCGTATTCTGTGTGCTGCTTTCCTCCTGCGGACTAAAGTCCGTATTCTGCGAGCCGCTTTCCTCCTGCGAACGAAAGCTTGTATTCTGCGAGCAGCTTTCCTGCGCTGTTCCGGCATTACATCCATTTAAAAGCAGCAGCAGCGCCAGACCTCCGGCTGCCAGCCCATATCTTCGCACCTTCATTTTCATTTTCCTCCCTCTTTTATTATTCGCCCTGCGCCAGCCGCAGCTTATTTCCTCTGGCAAACCGCCGCATAAACGCCATCAGTCCGTTCATCATCGGATAGGTGATTGCGATTACCGGCAGGATAAAGATCATCCGCCACTGGAATACGCTGGTCACACTGAAAAATCCTCCAAAAAGTAAAACGCCGGCGACAAAAATAACAACACAGACAATGCATAAAATCTTTCGGATCAGATTCAGAGGGCTGGACACCTTTACCAGCACCATCATACTGATAAAACCGGCGACAAGGAGGTTATAGGTGGATAAAATGTCCCCGCTAAAGCCAAAGAACATACCAAGCACCTGATTAATAAGCATATCGATCACCATCACCAGCGCCCCGGGCACCGCTATGCGCAGGACGTTTTTCAGGAATCCATCCTGCGTTACAGTCTCGGTCTGCTCCAGCGCCAGAATAAAGCTTGGCAGTCCGATCGCCGCAGCACTGATCAGGCTTAAGTGGATCGGGATGAACGGATAGGAACGCCCGATAATAATAAAAATCACACACAAAAGCACGGAGTAAATCGTTTTTGTCAGGTAGAGTGCACTGACCCTCTCAATATTGGAAATGATCATGCGGCCTTCCCGGACAATATCCTTCATACAGGCAAAATCCGAATCCAGAAGCACAATATGAGCAACCTGCTTGGCGGCATCCGATCCGGCAGCCATAGCGATACCGCAGTCGGCATCCTTTAGTGCCAACACGTCATTGACACCGTCGCCGACCATGCCGACCACGCGGCCATTGGCCTGATAAGCCTTAATAATCCGCTGCTTTTGTTCCGGTGTCACACGGCCGTATACCGTATAATCTTCTACAACCTCCCTCAGGTCTGCATCATCCTCAGGAAGCTGTGTGGCATCCACATACCGCTCTGCGCCGGCCAGTCCGGCCTCCACTGCAATATGAGATACGGTCGCAGGATTATCCCCTGAGATCACCTTTACGGCAACGTTCTGACTGGCAAAATATTCAAACGTAGAACGGGCCTCGGTACGGATACAATCCGAAATCAGGATCAGGCCCAGAGCAGAAGCGCCCTCCACAAGCTCCTCCTCACTGGAAATGCGGTCGGCACGGGCCAGTAAAAGCACACGCAGCCCCTTTTCGGAATAAGCCTCCACCCGTGATGCCAGGGCTTCGTCATCCTTCATAATAAACTCCGGCGCGCCAAGAACATAGGCGCCATGATCCTTAAAGCTGATCGCCCGGTATTTACGGGCAGACGAAAAAGGAATCGCATCCTCGATCTCCCAGCTCTGCGTCTTTGTAAAATAATTCATCAACGCAGTCTGCGTATTATTGACATCATCAAAGGCAAACGCAATCTCGTTCATGATCGTTTTCATTTCCTCGATGCCTGCCTGTGCAAGCGGGATCAGCTCCGTCACTTCCAGTTCACCGGTCGTAATCGTCCCGGTTTTATCGGTACACAAAACATTCACGCGGGCCAGCGCTTCGATGGCTTCCATTTCCTGAACAAGCGCCCGCTTTCCTGCCAGCCGCCCGACACCGAGAATAAAGGAAATACTCGTCAGCAGCACAAGCCCCTCCGGGATCATGCCGATCACGCCGGCCACAGTATTGACAAGGGCATCCGAAAGCGTTGTCCCGTCCACGCTCCGCTGCGACAAAAACAGCAGTATTCCCACGGGGATAATGATAAATCCCACAATCTTGATGATCCGTTTAATCGAATCCTGCATTTCAGATGTCGCGCGCTTTTTATCCTTGGCCTGGTTGGCCAAAACAGTGGCATAGTTATCCTTACCGACATGCTCTACCCGGGCCAGGCCGCTGCCGGCCACAAGAAAGCTTCCGGAAAACAGCGTATCTCCCGCCTTTTTCTTGACCGGACGGGATTCACCGGTAATCATCGACTCGTTGACCTCAATCCCCGAAGATTCCAGCACAATACTGTCGGCGCTGATCTGATTGCCGCTCTCCACCGCAATAACATCATCCATAACGATCTGATCGATGGGAATTTCTTTGCGCTGCCCGTCCCGAAGCACCGTCGCCTTTGTGGCCGTGATCACTGAAAGCCCGTCCACCAGCTTTTTCACCTTCAGCTCCTGAAAAATACCGATGATCGTATTAATAATGATAATCGCCATAAAGGTCAGGTTTTTAATCTGACCGGATATGATTACGAGGCATCCGAGAAAAATATTTAAAAAGTTGAAGTAGGTCAGGGAATGGGTGCGGATAATCTCCCCGGTCGTCTTAGATACACTTGTATTGGTTTCATTGACAAGGCCCTTCTCAATGCGCTGCCGGACCTCTTCTTTAGAAAGACCTGTGCAGGTCGTTTTTTCCATACGATCTCCTTCCCTTCCAGGCTACAACTCATATGGAGTTGTCTGATAAACAAAATAATTCAGCCAGTTGGAATAAATAAGCATCCCGTGGGAACGCCAGGTCAGTCTCGGAGTCTTTCCCGGATCATCATCCGGAAAATAATGTTTGGGTATCTTTGGCTCCATACCCTTTTGAAGGTCTCTGAAATATTCCTTTTTAAGTGTATCTGCATCATATTCCGAATGGCCCATAACAAAAAACTGAGAGCCGCTCTCGTTGCTCACAAGATATACGACGGCCTCATCCGAAACCGCCATGATCTTAAGCTCCGGAACCTTTAAAATATCTTCTTCATAGACGGTCGTATGACGGGAATGGGGCACATAAAACACCTCATCCAGCCCGCGGAACAGCCTGGACTTCGGATTTAACATGCGGTGGCTGAAAATACCGGAAATTTTTTCCGGCAGCACATGCTTCCCAATGCCATAGTGATAATACAGCCCGGCCTGGGCTCCCCAGCAAATATGAAACGTTGAGTGGACATGCTCCCTGCTCCATTCCATGATCTGACAGAGCTCGTCCCAGTATTCAACATCCTCAAAATCCATCATTTCCACCGGCGCTCCGGTAATGATCATACCGTCATACCTGTGGCCGCGGATTTCGTCAAAGGTTTTATAAAAAGCCAGCATATGCTCCTCAGAGGTATGTCTGGATGTATATGTTGATGTCTGCATCAGATCGATCTCAATCTGGAGCGGCGTGTTAGACAGGCACCGCAAAATCTGCGTCTCGGTTTCGATCTTTGTAGGCATAAGGTTTAAAATAACGATCTTTAAAGGGCGGATGTCCTGTGTCAGCGCCCTTTTCTGAGTCATCACAAAAATATGTTCATCTTCCAGTATCTGCCGTGCAGGAAGATCGTCATTAATCTTTATCGGCATAATTTAACTCTCCTTTTCCTCTCTTACACCATTATATAAATTCAGGAAAAAAATATCAACCGCCATCCTCTAAAATATTCCTTAAGAATTTTACCTGCTGGTCAGATGTCCAACATTTTTAATAAGTACAGACACACTTCCGTCGGCATTGGTGATAAATTCTACCACATCCGAATTATTATACTGCTCCATAGGAATACTGATCTCAATGCCGGTATCGGTTTTGATAAACTGCCGCTCGAACTTTTTGATCGTCTGATGGTTCACCGGCTTAATAACATCCTCTTCCAAATGATACTTTTCAAGCTTTTCCTCAAAATCCTTTTTCATATCATCATTTTCGGCAAAAAGCTTCTCCTTCACATCCCCGACATTCAGGCCGCCGTCATTTTCAAAGGCATCATAAAGCACCTTTTTTGTCTCCATGGCGCGTTCCACATTTTCCTCATCAAAATATTTCTTATTCACCTGCTCCACTGCCTTTGTGACAATGTTCAGGCGCGCCTTCTGTGACAGACGTCCATGGCATTTTAAATAAAGCTCTGACAGGTAATTGGTCTTAACGCCGTTGATCTCATATTTCTTTTCCAGAAGCATAATATCAAAATTATTCAGGTCAATAACCGCCGCCTCTGAAAGCTTCTGCCCTTCGGACGGAAGAAGCGCTTTCTGCTGGATGATATTGTTCATATTTTCCCCCTGGTCTGATACGGTCAGATGGGTGTAGGAGGACTTATAATTCATTTTCAAAAGTCCAAGATAATCTCTTTCTTCGCTGCGAAACAAAACGACTGCCAGGTCCGCGGACGCAATATCAATATTGCTGTTCATGATCGTATACAAAAATGCGGCCAGCTTCTGACTGGTGGCGACAAACTGTTGTGGATCAAACTGCTTCAGTTCATCATAAATCTCCGAGTCCTCAAAAAATGTGCACTGCTTCAGATCGTCGCTGCATGTTATTTTTTCCAGATGCGCACTGAAAAAATCATATAAATTCGGCCCGCAGGACAGCTCCCTGTCGGAAAGCACCGGCATACCCACAGCGGCATCTAAAATATGGACAATGACCTTTTTTATAATAATATCATCGCGATTCATCAATATCTTCCTTTCATTATTTGCAGAAAAATTCAGCAACCGTATCATACCATTTTTCGGGCACGTTTTCTATAAGATTTGACAAATTAATTTTTTCTATTATATACTCATAATGTAACTATATACTCATAATGTAACCGTCCAGCGCCATTCGTGTATTGGCAATAGCATGCGAGGAACCGGATCATGAAACGAACAACATATTTTGCTGCCGCCTGTGCCCTTCTCTTTTTGTGCGTATTTTCTTCAGGATGTACGCCAATGCGCAGCGCAGCGCGCACCGACCTTCTTTTAGGAACGATTATTGATATAACGATTTACGGCAGGACATCCCAGGAAACGCTTGATGCGGCTGCGGATGCCGCGATGGCACGGGCAAAGGAGCTGGAGCAGATTTTCTCCGCGACGCTTGAGGACAGCGAGTTATCTTATGTCAACCAAAATGCGGCGAATGCCCCTGTAACTGTTTCCAGGGATATGTACACTGTCCTGGAACGCAGTCTTTATTTTGCCCACCTTTCCGACGGGGCCTTTGACCCGACGCTTGGCCGGCTGATTAAACTCTGGGGCATCGGCACAAAAAATGCGGCCGTACCGTCCGAAGATGAGATACAGCCGTTAATCGGTCAGAAAAATTATGAACATGTCGTGCTCAATGAAACGGCACAGACGGTTTCATTTACAACGGACAATTTTGAACTGGACCTTGGCGCAATCGCCAAAGGCTATGCGGCCGATGAAATGAAAAAGCTTCTTACTGATGACTACAATATCACCTGCGGCCTGTTAAATCTCGGCGGAAATGTGATCACCATCGGCGAACGCTATGACGGCGGGCCGTGGAGCATCGGCATTGCCGACCTGCAGGCGCCGCAGGACACAGCCAATCCGGCCCTGATTCTGGAAATTACAGATGAAACAATTGTAACCTCCGGAAACTATCAGCGCTGCTTTACCGCTCCGGACGGCACGCTTTATCACCACATCCTTGACGGAAATACCGGATTCCCGGCAGACACCGGACTGGCCAGCGTATCCATCCTCACAGACTGTTCCATGGATGCCGATGCGCTCTCCACCGCAGCCTTTGTCCTCGGCGAGCAAAAGGCCCGCGCGCTTCTTTCCCGGCTTGACGGTATTGACGCTGTTTTTATCGATACCCAGGGACAGATTACCACAACCGCAGGGATTGACGGGAGGTAGACGGATGCGAAAAAAAATTATTTTATGCATACTGATTGTCTGCATCATTGCCGCCGCAAGTGTGGCGGCCATTATTTATCAAAGCCACGCCGGCCGCGGCGGCACGATCGCTAAAGTCTATCAAAACGGACAGTGTATCCGCACGATCGATCTGAGCGCGGTTTCACAGCCGTGGGAATTTACCATTACCGGTGCAGACGGCGCCTACAACACGGTTCGCGTCGAGCCCGGAAGGATCGCCATTATTGACGCTTCCTGCCCGGATGGCATCTGCGTTGATACCGGCTATATTTCAGACGGGCTAAAGCCGATTACCTGTCTGCCCAATAAGGTCATTATACGCATTGAGGGCGGCCCCGGCTCTGCGGCGGACGGATGGTCTGTCTGAACACGCAAAAACGAGGTGCTTTATGAAATCCGTGAAAAAACTTACCACACTTGCTTTATTTACAACCATTTCCCTGACCATCTTTCTCCTGGAAGCACTGATCCCGCCCCTTGTGCCCATTCCTGGCGTTAAGCTGGGACTTGCCAATATTGTGACGCTGATCCTTCTTGTAAAGACGAACTGGAAGGATGCCCTGCTCGTCCTTATTGCCCGGATTATTCTCGGGAGTATTTTTGCCGGTCAGATGATGAGCTTTCTTTACAGTATTGCCGGAGGTCTGGCCTGCCTGCTTGTCATGGCTGTTTTTTACCGGCTTCTTGGCAAAAGGCTCTTATGGTTCATAAGCATCCTCGGTGCCCTTGCCCATAATACCGGCCAGCTCCTTACAGCAGCCGCGGTCCTTGGCTCCGGCTATGTATTTTATTATTATCCGTACCTTATCCTTTCCGGTGTAATCACCGGACTATTTACCGGCCTTATCGCCGCCCTTCTTTATCCGCGGCTTCCGGATATGTAATCCTCAAGCTGCCCGGATGTCGGATAAGATGCAATCGCCCCGTTTCCAAACACACTGTATTCGCAAAATACGTTGGCATAGGCTATATAATTTTCCAGCTGCGAACGTGTCAGGGCACTAAGCCCGGACGCCCCAATACCGTCCCGGCAGAGCTGATATAAAAAGGCGCCGATAAAACCGTCGCCCGCCCCGGTCGTGTCCACCGCCTGAACGCTTCGCGCGGCGGCCCGGGCGGCCGTGGATTTTGTGAGACATATTGCCCCGCTGCTGCCCATCGTATAAATAATCAGCTCCACATTTCCTGTAAAAAGCACCTCTGCTGCCTGATAAATATCGTCCTTTCCTGTGATAAATTCCAGCTCTTCATCAGAAATTTTTACAATATGAGCTTTGGGAATATAGCTGCGTATCGTCTCCCGCAATGCTTCATGATCCGCCCATAAAGGAAGCCGCACATTTGGATCAAAGCTTATGATGGCCTGTGCCTTTGCGGCCAGTTGAATTGCCCGGTCATGGGCGCCGCGCATCGGCGAGGGCACAAGTGCCACCGAACAAAAATGAAGGGCAAAGGCTTCATTAAACCAGTCTTTTTTCAGTGCCTCTGCCGGAAAAAGCATGTCCGCACTTGGATTCCGGTAAAAGGAAAAATCTCTGCTCCCATCATTCCCGAGTGAGACAAAGGCCAGTGCGGTATTGGCCTCCCCGGTCCGCAAAATCATCGATGTGTCAATTCCAAAATGCTCCAATTCCTCTACAATACAATCTCCAAAGCCATCGGCTCCAAGCTGAGTGATCATTCCCGAACGGCCGCCCAGCTTTGAAAAAGCGCCGCACACATTGGCCGGAGCTCCGCCAACGGCCCGTTTAAATTCAAGAACATCCTTGAGCGGCACACCGGTCTGAACCGGTGCAAAATCGATCAAAGCCTCTCCGATAGCCAGCAATTTATCTTTTTTCATGATCCTTTTCCCTCCTGGTCATTATCCCTTTCTGTTATCTTTTTCTATTATCCTTTTTCAATTAACCTTTTCTACTATTCTTTTCTACTATTCTATTCTGTTCTGTTATTCTGTTCCGTTATAGCGTTCAAAAAAGAAGATAACTTTTACACCTAAGCATAAAAATTATCTTCTTTACAAAAATCTGTCCTGGCTCAGTTGCCCGCGGATATATGGCTGTTCTTCCGGCTTTATCCGTCGCACAGCTCTAAGCAGTTCATCCGGTTTCATCCGCCGCACAGCTTTAAGCGGTTCATCCGGCTTCTTCAGTCTGTGTCTCTTTTGCTGCACACTGAGCGCATGTTCCGTAAAAATACGCATAATGCCCCTCAATATTTCCATCAAAATGTTCGCCGGCAATGGCATCGATATGATCGATGGGCAGCATCACAAGGTCTTTGACACAGCCGCATGTCCGGCAGATAAAATGATAATGCCGCGTTGTATTTCCGTCAAAGCGGTCGCTGTCCTCTCCGCAGCGAAGGCGTATGATTTCCCCGTGCTCCACAAGGAAGGTCAGGTTCCGGTATACCGTTCCCAGACTGATATTGGGGCAAACCTCGCGAATGGCTTCGTAAACCATCTCCGCAGTGGGATGTTCTTTTGTGGACATCAGGTAATTTTTGATTGCTTCTCTCTGGCGGCTATATTTTACGGTTTTCATTGGCACACCTCCCTGATGTTAATAATATAATAATAGTAGTAGTTATTATTATAAGTTCTAAGTGCATATTTGTCAATGCATATCTGAGCTTTGCGATCGGATAGGGGAAGCTTTCTTCCCCTACCCGATCATCGCGATACCTCGCTCATCTCGCGGCACTGCCACTCGATGACCGTTGCCCGTCGGATGTCCGCCCGTGCAAGCACGGCGGCCGCCCTCCGGGCGTATCGCGCAAAATGGGCACTGAGTCGGTCCCGACCCAGTGCCCCCTTATGACCGCACACCATGCGGTGTGCAATAATATCCTTTTTTAGAGATTAGCCGAAGTATCTCTTTAACAGACCTTCAAATGCCTTGCCATGACGAGCCTCGTCTCTTGCCATCTCATGTACAGTGTCATGGATTGCGTCAAGATTTGCTGCCTTTGCACGCTTTGCAAGATCAGTCTTGCCGGCGGTTGCGCCGTTTTCTGCATCCACACGCATCTCAAGGTTCTTCTTGGTGCTGTCTGTTACAACTTCACCGAGTAACTCAGCAAACTTTGCAGCATGCTCAGCCTCTTCCCAGGCAGCCTTCTCATAGTAAAGACCGATCTCAGGATAGCCTTCTCTGTGAGCAACTCTTGCCATAGCAAGATACATACCAACTTCGGAGCACTCGCCTTCAAAATTTGCTCTCAGGTCTTTAAGAATATCTTCGCTGACGCCCTGTGCAACGCCTACAACATGCGCGGCAGCCCACTCTCTGTCGCCGGTCTGCTCTTTAAACTTCTCAGCCGGTGCATGGCAGATCGGACATTCTGCTGGTGCGCTGTCTCCTTCGTGAACATAACCGCATACGGTACATACAAACTTTTTCATTGGCTTTTACTCTCCTTTTCTATGGTGCGGTTTTAGGCTTTCGCTCCGGTGGTGTGCTGCTTTCAGGCACAGCACCGATACACGCCATTTCCGCAATTTTTAATAGGTTATTCGCTTCCATATCAGTAATCATTACTGATATTGTTATCATATACCCTTTCATCCGTTTTGTCAATAGTTTTTTAAAAAATTACAGCTGATCGCTGACATCTTTAACCTCCGGATAATTTTTAAGATCAAGGATTCTCTGATTTGTGCTTCCGCGGAAAAGCAGATCGAGGTCACGGCGCGCTTCCACATAAGGGCCGTCGATGAGCAGGTCACACATGGACAAAAGCGCCTCAATATCGGGATTATGGGCAGCCATCTCAGACAGCTGTTCAAACGTATAACCGGAATAAGCGACAATATTTTTTCCCCGGGCCCGTACCTGCCGGGCAAGCTCTGCCAGGGGCGCCGGCTGGCAAAACGGCTCGCCGCCGGAAAATGTCATGCCCGCCAGCAGCGGGTCCTCGTCAAACATCGCCATGATCTCATCCAGCTCCATCCATTTCCCGCCTTCAAAATCGTGGGTCTGGGGATTGTGGCAGCCCGGACAATGATGCGGACAGCCCTGGGTAAAGACAGTAAATCTCAGTCCCGGACCGTCCACAATGGATTCCTCGATAATGCCGCTGACCTTCAGCTTAGATTCCATGCTTTACACGATCCTTCTCCTCAGCTCTTTTGGCATTATTAAAACGCTCGGTTGTACCTACAAGGTATCCGGTGATCCGGCGAATACGGTCAAAGCCTACATTTTCTCCAATAGCTTCTTCTCTCGTAACTGCTTTCTGATTCATAATGATTCCTCCTGACTGATTTGTTTGTGATTTATCCATAATAAGGGACATTCGGGTATTTTTTGCGCAGCTCGCGCAGCTTTTCTATGCTGACGCTCTCGCCCTCCCGGCGGCCGCAGCGCGGGCAGACCTCGCCGATGACGCCGGTATAGCCGCATACCGGATCGCGGTCTACCGGATGATTAATGGAACCATAGCCGATCCCCTGCTCTTTCATATAGCGGATGACCGTCTCAAAGGCATCCAGGTTTTTGCAGGTATCGCCGTCCAGCTCCACATAGCTGATATGGCCGGCATTGGTCAGCGCATGATACGGCGCCTCAAGGCTGATTTTCTGAAATGCCTTGATCGGATAATATACCGGGATATGGAAGGAGTTTGTATAGTACTCCCGGTCCGTAACCCCTTCAATAATGCCATAAATCTTCTTGTCGATACCGACAAAGCGTCCGCTTAAGCCCTCTGCCGGCGTTGCCAGCAATGTAAAATTAAGTCCGGTCCTTGCCGATTCCTCATCCATGCGGTCGCGCATATGTCCGATGATCCTAAGCCCCAGCTCCTGAGCCTCTGCGCTTTCACCGTGATGCTTGCCAATAAGCGCCTTAAGCGTCTCTGCCAGTCCGATAAAGCCTACACTTAACGTACCGTGCTTGAGCACCTCGGCAATGCTGTCATCAATATCCAGCGTATCGGAATCAATCCAGATGCCCTGTCCCATAAGGAACGGGTAATTGCGTACCTTCTTTGTACACTGGATTTTAAAACGGTGAAGGAGCTGGCGGATGACAAGATCGATGCGTTCATCCAGCAGCTTAAAAAACTGATCCACATTGCCCCGGGCTTCAATCCCGAGCCTCGGGAGATTAATGGACGTAAAGCTTAAATTGCCCCGGCCGCAGGTCACCGCTTTGGACGGGTCATGGACATTGCCAAGAACACGGGTCCGGCAGCCCATATAGGCCACCTCTGTATTATAATCGCCCGCCCTGTAATACTGAAGATTAAACGGCGCATCAATAAAGCTGAAATTCGGAAACAATCTCTGAGCGCTTGTCTTGATCGCCAGCTTAAACAGATCGTAGTTTGGATCGTCTTTGTTAAAATTGACGCCCTCCTTCACCTTAAATATCTGCACCGGGAAGATTGGCGTCTCCCCTCCGCCAAGACCGGCCTCTGTTGCCAGCAGCAGATTGCGCACAGCCATACGTCCCTCCGGCGATGTATCGGTTCCGTAATTGATCGAGCTGAACGGCACCTGTGCGCCGGCCCGGGAGTTCATCGTATTAAGATTATGTACGAGTGCTTCCATGGCCTGATAGGTCTCCCGGTCGGTCGTCTTATACGCCGCCTCTGCCGCATAGCGGTGGGCTCTGGCAAGATCATCGCCCCACAGCCGTCCGCCGACACCGTAGCCTGAAAGCTCCTTTTCCCAGGCGTCTTTGCTGCTCATGGAAATCTCGGTCGTCATCGTCGCTTTCAGATCATTGACAAGCTCGATGGCTTCCTCCTCTTCCATATCCAGCTTAAGCTGAAAATACGTTTTAAGATGCTTAAAATATTCCTTGCGGTAGGTTTTGGCCACGCCCTGTGCCATGGCATAATCAAAGTTCGGAATACTCTGCCCGCCGTGCATCTCGTTTTGATTGGCCTGAATGGCAATGCAGGCCAGCGCGGCATACGAGCGGATGGAGTTGGGCTCTCTTAAGTAGCCATGGCCGGTGGAAAATCCGCCGTCAAACAGCTTGAGCAGGTTAATCTGGCAGCAGGTTTCCGTCAGCATATAAAAATCCATATCGTGAATATGAATATCGCCGTTCATATGGGCCGCCGCAATATCCTTTGGCAGCACATAATTGTCAATAAAATACTTGGAGCCCTCAGAGCCGTACTTGAGCATTGTTCCCATGGCGGTATCGGCATCAATATTGGCATTTTCCCGCTTTATATCCTCATCCTTTGCATCGGAGTAGGTCAGCTTTTTGTAAATATCCATCAGATCAAACTCGGAATTTCTGATCTTTGTATGATCTGCACGGTATAAAATATAGGCCTTTGCCGTCTTTGCATAGCCGAAGCGGATCAGTATCTCCTCCACAAGGTCCTGAATATGTTCGACGCTGTTGAGCTCCCGGTCACTGAGACGGCTGCACACCTTTTCTGTCAGAAAAAGCAGATCCGTCGGTGTCATCGTCTCCCCCTCTACCGCTTTATTGGCCCGGTCGATCGCATTCATGATCTTCATGGAATCAAATGCAACCACATCGCCATTGCGCTTTTGAATCTTGTCTATCATTATAAAAAGCCTCCCGAAATTTCATGCCGCGCTTTGCGGCAGCATACGCACAAAAGATGATATAGTGTTTTATTGCTTAGTCAAACACTATATCTTGTGTTCGTTTCTTATTATAGCCGCTTTACATTTAAAAAGCAATAGCGAATATAGAGCCATTATACGCCCCGCCTCCGGCCTCTGGCAAGTCCCCCATGCCTTAAATATCCCGGAAAATCCGGGAATAATCCGCCTTATCTCAGACTGTCAAAGCTTCCCTTCCCCTTTCATCTCCACAAAATTTCGTCACTTTTCACAAAATTTTACCTATTCAGCCATGCGGCCGCGTTAGCGGCGGAAAGCAGCGCAAGCTGCGCAACGCGAGATGCATGGCTGAATATCTTCTCCCCCAGACCATGCGGCCGTTAATCCTGAAAGCTGGCAGGCTTGCATGACCTTGCATGACCTTGCCTGGCGGGATTAACGGACATACGGCGCTTAGCCGATCGGATAGGGGAAGTTTCCTCCCCCTACCCGATCATCGCGATACCTCGCTCATCTCGTGGCATTGCCACTCGATGACCGTTGCCCGTCGGATGTCCGCTCGTGCAAGCACGGCGGCCGCCCTCCGGGCGTATCGCGCAAAAAAGGGCGGGAAGCCTTACTTCCCGCCGCCAGACAGCCCCGTCCTTTTTTACTTGCGGACCATGCTAAATTCCAGATCATCATACTTTGCGCAGTTTTCCAGAACACCGCGGTCATCGGCTTTCTTGATCTGCTCATTTCTATCCTTCATATAAGTACGGCTCTTGTTGATCATGGCCGGGCCATTGACACAGCCGCCGACGCAGGCCATACCTTCGATAAAATCCTCCGGAAGCTTGCCAAGCTTTAACATTGTCAGCGCTTTCTTACACTCCAGCGCGCCGTTTGCCTTGCAAACCTTCACATCGATCGCCTCATTGCGCTCCTTAAAGGTCGAAAGCACGGCATTGGTCACGCCGCCGGACACCGAAAATTCCATACCGTACACACTGCCCTGCTGCATTTCACCTTCAAAATCCGCAGGGTCGATATTTTTTGCGTCAAACATGCTTGCCAGTTCCTCATAAGTCATGGCATAATCGGCGCCGCCCATCGTAATGGAGTCGATCACCTCGCCCTTTTTGGCAATACACGGCCCGATAAATACACACACAGCCTCCGGGTCGATTGCTTTAATCAGACGTCCCGTTGCGGTCATCGGAGATACCGTTGTGGACATGGCATCAAGCACCTGCGGAAAATGCTTTTTGATCATATTGACAAACGCCGGGCAGCAGGAGGTTGTCATCTTCTTTCCTTCCTTCACATGCTCCTCCAGCTCCAGTGCCTCATTTTTGGAAACAAAATCAGCGCCAAGAGACACTTCGTACATGTCCTCAAAGCCAAGCGCTTTGATTGCCTGGCGTATCTGGCCGTTATTCACATCCCCGCCGAACTGTCCGGCAATAGCCGGAGCGACCATGGCATACACCTTCGCGCCGCTGTTGATCAGCTTAATGACATCGACCATAAACGATTTATCTGTGATCGCGCCAAACGGACATCCGATGACACACTGACCGCAGTTAATGCACTTTTCTTCATCAATAGCTACGATATTATCCTCATCCATCGTAATGGCATCCACCGGGCAGGCACGCTTACATGGACGCATCAGGTCAGCAATGGCATTGTACGGGCAGGCCTGGGCACACTTGCCGCACTCTTTGCACTTCTTCGGGTCAATATGGGCCCGGCCGCCTTCAAAAGTAATCGCGCCAAAATTGCAGGCGCCCATACATTTTTTAGCCATACACATCTGACAGCTGCTTGTCACGCTGAAGCGGTTGATCGGACAGCCCTCGCAGGCCGCCGGAAGCACCTGTACAATATTTTTATTCGTCTTTGTACCAACAGCCGGACGGCCTTCTGCAAGATTAACTCTCTGGCGCACAATCTCACGCTCACGATAAACGCAGCACCGCCACTTTGGAGTATTTCCCGGAATGATCGTATAGGGAATCTCATCCCGGCGCGCTTCCAGTTCACCTGCAAACGCCAGCTTTGCAACCTCCACGCAAACCTCATACTTGATCATATTTATATCCGTCACAAATTGTCTCTTCATAATACATCCTTTCTCTGTTATTGCCGTGATTTTCACGGCATAAAGGTATCCCCTGGAACTAATAATATTTCACCGTCACAGTCTTTCCCATCGTTTCACATTCCTGGCGAATTTTGTCCACCAGGCGCATACGGATGCTCAAATCAAATGGCAGCCCTGCGTTCTGGTGTGCCTCATTCATTGCCTTGCCTACGAACAGCTTCAGATTTGTACACGATTCGATCAATATTTTTGCAAGCATCGCCGCCCCGTTATCCTCGTCCAGGCTGTCGAAAAAGCGCCCGGTCAGGTCGCCTTTATTATACTGCTCCAGCATATTGGCACAGCGGTTTAAGGTCAGCACCCCTTCCGTCACAAGGTCGATGCCCTCCAGCGTTGCAATGGGCGGAATTTCCGGGTCCGTATATTTGATCGAAGCTACAATTTTCTTTTTCAGTATCCGCGCCGCAATATTGGCGCTTGTCCCGCCGCAGACGATCTTCTTTCCCGGGGAGGTCATAAAATCTCTCATAAGAACCGCATCGTCATCGCGGGATGACGGAGGGCCGGTAAAAATATTGACATTTTTTGCTTTGACCACATGGATCACGGCCACCGTCGTATCATCGCCCGGACTTCCCATATACAGGTCGCTGCATGTTTTACAGATCATCGATGTCAGTCTCGGCGCTGAGATATGCGCCGGCGTACATGCCTGGCGTATATACTCGCTGGCACTTGGCCATCCCCAGCCAAAGCTCATCATCCGTCCGACACCGGCATGAACGACGCCGTCACTAAACAGTACAAAATAATCGTTTAACGACACTTCCAGCTGGCAGTCACGAATCTTTTTGCCTTCAATCTCATGAACCTCGTAGGGAATATCGGCCACCTGACCGTCTCTTACAAGGACGCAGCCCGGATTGTCATACTCAACGACATAAGCATGTCCGTCCTTAAAAATCTGCAGGATCGTAAAAGTAGAGTAAGCAACATGGCGCACAGAGCATACCGGCAGCGTTTTGGCAATCGTTTCCACACAGTCCTGAATACTGGCGCCGTCGCGCAGCATCGTCCCGACAATTTTTGTGGTCAGCGTTGATAAAATGTTCGCCTTCACTCCGCTGCCCATGCCGTCGGACAGGATGAATATGTCGGAATCATCGTTTTTTAATATTCCCACCGTATCCCCGCACAGCTCCTCGCCATGCTTAATGAGGCTTTTCCAGGATACATCAAGGCTCATGTTCATTTGGCATCCTCTCCATCTTCTAAAAGCCTGTTGCGCAGCTTCATCAGCGTCATCTTCGTCTCCGCTGTCGTCTCGCCGAGCAGTCCGGCAATTTCCTGGGCCACCATCATCTGCTTATCAATCACCTTCTGGGCGCTGCCGACAGCCTGCATCTTCAGGCGGTGGCGCTTGGCAGCCTGGCGCTCCTCCTCGGTAATATCCGTAATAATCCCGATAACAACCCCCTGTTCGCGCACATAGATCAGGCTCTGGATGGTTTTCATATTATAAGATTTATAGTCCACGCGCAGGTTGACCTTGCTGCGCTGTTCCAAAAAGACTTCCTGAAAGCTCTCGGAATCAATGATTTCATACAAATAAGACTTCAGCGCTTCCTCACGGGAAATATTAAACTTAACTTCCGCCGCATTATTAAACTCCCGTATCCGGAGCTGCTCATCCACGATAATGACAAGGCTTGGCGTCACAGATAAAAAGACGTCGGATAAATGCCTAGCATTTTCATACATATACGGAATACACATGGAAATGTCGCTTTTCCCCTGGTACACCGCAATGGCCTTTTCCCTGCATGTGTGGAAACCGCAGGCGCCGCAGTTAAGCTCCTTTTCCGGCGTATCCTTGCCAATCCGGGCTAAAATGCTGCGCAGCTCTTCCTCTTCCGGCAGCTTTGCCACCTCGCCCCGTTCTTCAAAGCTCCGGGACAGATCGATTCCTTCCGGCAGCGGATCATATTCCGGGAACCCGCGCATAATCCTTCCAAGCAATGTCAGATGTGATTTAAAACGGTCGCGTCCGCTTCTCCCGGTCACCGGGCCGTTGACACAGCCGCGGCGGCAGGAATTAAGCTCAATAAAGCACCGGTGAATCTGCCCCTTACGGATCGATTCAAATACTTCGCGGCAGGCTTCAAGTCCTTCCACGGACAGCGTCTGATAGCCATAGGCTCCGGCGCCGCCTCTGGCCCGCACGGCCATCGTGATTCCGCCGCTGGTGGCATAAGCTCCGTTGACCTTCGGATTTACCCGGTCGTGGCGCCACTGGCTGCATTCAGACAGGGAAATATGCTCATCCGCAAACCACTGGTCAAGGTCCTCAAAATGGATGACGGCATCCACATAGCCCCGGGTACGGCTATCCTTTACATCCTCCGTACTTTCCGCAAGGCACGGACTGATTGATACAATTTTAACATTATCATCAAATTCTTTTTTGAGCATTTTCGCGTGAGCGATTACCGGACTGACAACCGGCGCCATGTAAGGGATCATATCGGGATAATAATTTTCCACAAACTGATTGATCACCGGGCAGGCCGAGGAAATGATATTATCCATCTGTCCTTCCCGCATAAGCCGCTCATATTCCAGGTTGACATAAATCGCACCCTCGGCGGACTCCCGGACTTCGGAAAAGCCGAGGCGAAAAAGTCCTTCAATAAACTGTCCGGGCTCTACATCGGTATAGATTCCCAGATATGCCGGGGAAAGGCTGGCAACCACCGTCATTCCATCGGCTATGTACTGCCGGACTTTGTCAATATCCGAAAAAACCGTAATCGCATTCTGAGGGCAGGACTCCAGGCACTGTCCGCACAAAATACAATCACCGGCAACATATTTTGCATGCTCGTCCTGAATGGTAATCGCCTTCACCGGACAGAGACGGACACACTTATAGCAGTCTTTACACTTTGCCTTTTTAAACCCGATCACACCCACGCTTAAATCCTCCCGAGAATATGCTCATTGAAGAAATCTTCAACGGTTGCCGGTGACACGGAATACAGCTCATCATCAACCTTTCCGCAAACACCTTTTGCACATTCGCCCATGCAGAATGAGCCGGTCAGCTCAACCTCATCGCCGATACCGTTCATGGAGATCAGCCGTTCCAGGCTGGAAATAACATCTCTTGATCCCTTTAAATGACATGAGCTTCCAATACAAATCGTAACAAGCATAAGTGTACCTCCTTCTATCTTTGTTATTTCATTAACGAATGATAGCACAAAAATTTTTCAGATTCAAATCATTTGAATGAAATTATTGTTCTTTATTTAAGACATAGCCGCAGCTGCCAGAGCCCCCACGTCTCTGGCAGACAAAACCGGCTGCACCTTTACAGCTATTATAGCATAATCGCTTTTCATGGAATAGTGCGGAAAATTTGGAATGGTGGTTTTTTTTCAGAAATTAACCTTAGAAAGCAGCGCAGATGACAATTTCGTGCTAATCCACCCCAAAAGTACAGCAAGAATAACGGAGATAAGGACCATCAACGCTTCCCAGGACAGACGGTAGGTGTACAGCCCCATCGCTTTCATCACCTTTCGGACAGCCACATGGACTAAATAAAGCTCCAGTGTATATTTGCCGAACCAGCCAAGCGCCCCTGTGATGACCCGGATACAGGCGGCTGCAAACGCCGCCCGGCGGGAAGGCTTTTGATTATTACCTGAAGCACCCCCCCTAGCTGTCATTTCAGCCACAGCTTCATCCGTCATCTTATAAGCGCCTGCGGTACGCTCCGGCAGTGCCAAGCCATCTCCCCGGCTTCTTTCACCCGGCAGCGTTAAACCGGCAGCCGCACATCCCTGCGTGAGCCGTGCGGCAATCGCCACGAATACCAGACACAGGGCAAAGTTTAAAAAGGCCGCCGCGTAGACGCCAAAAATCGTCCGTCCGGCAAATTTCAGAGGCCACGCTGTCAAAACCGCGACCGCAAAAACCGCCCACACACGGCGATATGGCATCGTTCGCTTTTCCCAGGCAGCCTTTCCGAGCCACACCCCGATAAAAAATGCGGGAAATCTGGAAACGGCAATGCTGATGCCGCTGTACAAATCTTTATGATAAAGCTGGAGCATCATTAAAAATACGGTGCTAAACGTGCACAGCCCCATCACGCTCAGCGCCTCCCCGCCCCTGTTTTTTGCAGACTCCACGATTTCAAATACCCATGGAAAAATCCAATAGCAGGCACAGGCCATGAGAATATACCAGAACCACCGTTTTTCTTCAAAGAAAAACGATACAAACGAAATATCTCTCACAAAGCTTATAGCCCCGCTGTGTTCATAAAAAATATCCAGCCACAGCCAGGCCGGGATTGCCACAATCATATAAGGAAGCAAAATCCGGACAAAGCGCCGGTAATAAAAAGCTTTTTTCTCCGGCCGGCGCTTCCATGAAAAATAAAGCCCAAGGCCGGAAAGCATCAGAAAAATATCGACTCCGGAGCTGTGGATATACCGGTCAAACAGATAAATGATCCCGTCATAACGGACATCATACAGCCGACAGTCCTCCACAAAATGAAATATTATGATCAGAAGGATTTGCAGTCCCATAAGCGCACCGCGGTATTTGGACAGATATGAAAAACAAAAGCTTCGCTTCATGCTCTACCTCATTTCTTTTTGCCGGCGTTTTCCCGGCAGATTTTTATAAGGCTTATCATAGCATCTTTTATATACCGCTGCAAGACATAAAGAAACCCAGACACGGGATATGTACTACTGAGCCGCTGCGTTGCTTTCGCAGCAGCTTTGCCATACAGTCTGCATCCGCTCACAGCCTGTTATCCCTCACAGACTATTATCCCTCACAGACTGTTATCCCTCACAGACTGTTATCTCTCACAGACTGTTATCTCTCACAGCCCGTTATCTAAAAACGTATTGCGGATTTCCTCATACTGATAATCCGAGTTCCAGTAATCCTCCTTTAAAATCAGCCCGTAATTTGGGATAAGCATGGTATTCACAATGGGCGTCACACCGTCAGGCGCAAAATCATCATAGGGAATCTCAAGCATATCCGTCACGACTAAAAAGTAATCGCCGGACTCCCCAAGTATATACGGCGCCGACTGTTTGTAAGATTCTTCCAGTATATCCTGCACGGCAACTGTCTTTGTCTTAAGATCAATATAGCCGGTATCTGCCCCCTTAACGCCAAAAATAATGTGACCATCGATTACGCTGTTCAGCCCGGAAATCTCATCCGCAGGCATCTGTTTCTCCGTCATTGATGAAATAATCTCTGTCCGGCTGTTATCCCGAAGATCGATGCTGTACAGGCTATCTTTGTTAACATCCAGCAGATAAAGCACCTGATCCTTTAAAACCTCCATCATCAGATCCTGCTTCCAGCGGATCACTTCCTTTAATTCTTTCGTATTAACATCAAAGGTGTACACGATCTGTTCTGAATTTTTGTACTGCTCCAGCGCATCCTCATAAGCGCCCTCCTCCGGGCTGGAGATTGTCTTGAGTACCAAATTGCTGTCAAAGGCTGACATCAGAAAAGCCGTTTGTTCCGGCATGGCCGCTATCTCTTCCGCAGTGCCGCCGACTGTATCGATCCTGATAATCTGCACTGTCCCGTCATCATCCGACATGAGTGTGTACAAATATTGTCCGTCTCCGGCCACCGCATCGGTCATCGGCATCCACTGATCAAAAGACAGCAGCTTTTCCCGGTTTGCTCCGCTAAGCTCAGCCTGATACAGCACTCCGGGCGTATCGTCAATGCCGGTTGTTCTGATAAACAGCCGATCCGCTCCAGCAAAGACAAAGGCGCCCCCGGGCGTCTCTTCAAGCCAGCTTGTATCTGCCGGTGAACGGTGATCGGATGACAAATCTGCGGACAGGTAAATCCGCTGCTTTGTTGCAATATCGGTATACAAAATATTGCTGTCTCCTTCCGAATGAAATAAAATCTCATAATAACCGCCCGCATTGCCGCTTCCGCCGGATGCATCTCCTTTGGCATACGCGTCATACATTTGCAGTCCTGCCGCTTCTTCGGCAGCTCTATCCGTATCGTCCGCCTGTACGCCTGCGCCATTTTCTCCGCCTGCATCCGCCTGCGCGCCCGCGCCGTCCTGTTCTCCGCCTGCATCCGCCTGCGCGCCCGCGCCGTCCTGCCCAGCGTCATCCTCTCTGTTTTCGGCATGCGCGCTGCTTTGTTCATCTGCGGCGCCGCTCTCATGTGTCCCCTGCGTATTTCCGGAGCATGACACAGCCGGAAGTAAAAGCATACTGACCAGACATGCTAAAAACAATCCTGTGCGTTTCATCATCGCATTCCCCCTCATCAATGGTTTGTTTTTAGTATATCAAACGGGCCGTTTTCAAACAATATTTTCAGAAAATTTCATATATGTTTCAAAAATGCATCTAAAATTTACTGTTTTTCCCAAAATTCATTTACAACATCTACCACATTATTCCGGGTCACACTCCGGCACGGGTTCCACTCTCTCGGAAACAGGCTGCGGTACTGCCGGTAATGGAACCGTTCATCCAGCAGGGCGATCACTCCGCGGTCATTTTCCGTGCGGATCACCCGGCCTCCGGCCTGGAGCACCTTGTTCAGTCCCGGATAAAGATAGGCATATTCAAAGCCCAAACCGCATTTTTTATCATAAAATTCCCGCAAAAGCTCCCGCTGCGCACCGATCTGAGGCAGACCGGTGCCCACAATAATCGCCCCGATCAGCCGGTCCTCCTTCAGATCGATCCCCTCTGAAAAAATACCGCCCAGCACGCAAAAGCCAAGTGTTGTCGTATGCGTGCAGGCCACAAAGGCGTCCAAAAACTTCTGACGGGCTTCCTCGCTCATGGAATTTTCCTGAACAAGTACCTCAAAGCCATTTCCGGCCTTTAAAAGCTCACGCTGCGAAAATACCTCAAAAACATTTTCCATATAGGCATAGGACGGAAAAAATACAAGATAATTGCCGTTCCGCGCCCGGGCAATGTCCCGGATATAATCGGAAATACGCACATATTCCTGTTCATTTCTCCGGGTATATTTGCTGCTCACATCACCGGCGATCATCAGCAGCCGCTTTTTTTCATCAAATGGCGAATCCGCGTACATATCATAATCGGAAGGCGCCGAAACGCTCAAAAGGTTTTTATAATACTGCACCGGGAGCAGCGTCGCGGAGAAAAATATGGCTCCGAGCCCGAGGTCCAGCCGTTTTCCCAAATCCTTTGACGGATCAACACAAAAAATTTTGAGCATGAAATCGCCGTCAGGAAGCGTCTGTCCATACTCGATATAGCGCTCCTCATCCATCGCATCATAGGCGTTAATAAAGCGGCGCGCCTCAAGGTAGAGCTCCAGCACAGCATCCTTTTGTGCCAGACGTGCGGCGCCCTTATCTTCATTATTTTTCAGATACAGCTCCATCTCCGACATCATCCGGGTCAGATACAGTGTCAGACCGCCGCTGCTGTTTGTCTTGGCACAATCGGGACATTCCGCGGCGACTGCCTGAAGATATTTCATGCACTTTCCAATGCGGGCGGCTATTTTGGGCGCTTCTTCTTTTATAAGCCTGCGGACCGCCTTGAACTGGAAAATGCTTAAAGCCGCGCTGTACATATCCCGAGCACGCTCCACAAGGTTGTGCGCCTCATCGATCAGAAGAATATAATTTTCGCGGCTGTCCCCAAAGAACCGTTTCAGATAGACATAGGGATCAAATACATAATTATAATCGCAGATCACCCCATCCAGCCACACTGCCGCGTCAAGCTGCATCTCAAAGGGGCACACCTGATGCCGGGCGGCATAATCATGGATCACCTCGCGGGTCATGGCATGTTCATGGGTAATCATGTCAAACACTGCCTCATTGACCCGGTCATAATGTCCCTTCGCACGGATACATTCCCGGGGATTACAGCGGGGCTCCTCCAGCACACAGCATTTCTCCCGGGCCGTAAGGGTGATGGATTTAAAAAGCATCCCGCATGTTCTCAGCAGATCAAACGTTTCCTCCGCCACTGTGCGGGTGATCGTCTTAGCCGTGAGATAAAAAAGCTTATCGCTTTTTCCCTCTCCCATCACCTTCACCGCCGGAAACACGGTGGAAATCGTCTTGCCTGTGCCTGTCGGCGCCTGGATAAACAGCTTTTTCCCCTGGATAAGCGTCTGATAAACACCGGCGATCAGCCGCCGCTGTCCGCTCCTGTACTCAAACGGGAAATCCTGACGTCCAATGGACAGGTTGCGGCGCTCTTTCCAGTCAAGTGCCCAGCGCACCCAGACGGCATATTTTTCCATAACATCCATAAACCAGCGCTTCAGATCATCAAAATCCCATTTTTCATTAAACCTGCGGACCTTTCCGGATTCCAGGTGAATATAAGTAATCTGTACGCCAATGGACGAAAGCTGCTCCTGGCAGGCATACATGTAAGCATAACAAAGCGCCTGGCCCAGATGGACCGTCTGCGGGGCATCCATACGGTTTAAGCTCCCGTAAGTGCCTTTGATTTCATCGATCGTATACAAATAGCCGCTGTCCCCTTCATTTTCCGGAATATGGTAATCCTCAATGATCCCGTCCGCTCTCCCTTCCAGAGCGATTATCAGATCATCGCCCACCGGGACATCCATTTTTAAAGATACCTCGGCACGATACGACGCCCCTGCCTCTTTCTGGAGCTTTCTGTGGGCAGCACTCCCCTCCTGCATCGCCGTGGCATCCCGCAGGCTTTGCGAGCCGGTATCAATATCTCCGGACACAAGTATAAACTCCACAAGACGCCGGACTGAAATTTTTACTTTATCCATAGCTTCACACTTTCATTGTAATTTTATCCCGCAGGTTGTATAATATGAGACAAGCGCCAAAAAGTCATAAAATTTCATGCGTGTATGAAATTTTATGACCTTACGGCGCGCAAAACACCGAAAAGCAGCCATAAAAAAGCCATTTTTCTAAAAAAGAAAGGATGTCGTTATCATGGCGAACACATCTCAAAATGATTTTGGCCAGGGCAGTATGGCCCGCAATATTTTAAATATTGCGCTGCCTATGACTCTGGCCCAGCTTATCAATGTCTTATACAGCGTTGTTGACCGCATGTATATCGGCCGTCTGCCGGAAGCCGCCACACTGGCGCTCACCGGGATCGGCCTGACACTTCCCATCGTCTCCATGGTGATGGCCTTCTCATATTTATTTTCCACCGGCGGCGCCCCCCTGTTTTCAATTTCCCGGGGCGAAGGCAACATAAAAAAAGCCGAGAAAATTTTAGGAACCTCCATGACAATGCTTGTCCTGATTGGCATTGTGCTGACCATTGTGCTCTTCGTATTTAAAAAGCCGCTGCTTTATCTGCTTGGAGCCAGCGATGCCACCTACCCTTACGCCAATGAATATCTGTCCGTCTATCTGCTCGGCACCGTCTTTGTAATGATCAGCCTTGGCATGAACAGCTTTATCAACGCCCAGGGCTTTGCCCGGACCGGTATGTTTACTGTCCTCATCGGAGCCATACTTAACATTATTTTAGACCCAGTTTTTATTTTCGTGCTTGATATGGGCGTCCGCGGCGCAGCTTTGGCCACGATCATTTCCCAGGGAGTGTCCGCACTGTGGGTCATCCGTTTTCTTACCGGCCCTAAAGCACTCCTGCGCCTGAAACTTTCCACGCTGCGTCCGGATTTAAAGCTCACAGGAAAAATCTGCGGGCTGGGGCTCTCCGGCTTTATTATGTCCGTGACCAACAGCGCCGTTCAGATGGTCTGCAACACCACACTCCAGACATGGGGCGGTGATATTTATGTCGCCATTATGACCGTTTTAAATTCAGTCCGCGAAATCGTCACCATGCCGGTTCAGGGACTGACCAACGGCGCTCAGCCGGTGCTTGGCTTTAACTATGGTGCAAAAAATAACAGCCGTGTGCGCCAGGGCATTAAATTTACATCCATCACCGGTATCATCTACACATTGATTGCCTGGGGTATTGTATTTCTCTTTCCCGAGGCATTTATCCGTCTGTTTAATAATGATCCGACACTGCTTGAGGCCGGCGTACCTGCGCTGCATATTTACTTTTTCGGCTTCTTTATGATGTCGCTGCAATTTGCCGGCCAGTGCGTTTTTACCGGGCTTGGCAAAGCGAAATTTGCCGTCTTTTTCTCCCTGCTGCGCAAGGCTTTTATTGTCGTACCTCTGACGCTTGTGCTCCCCCATGTGGGCGGTCTTGGCACAAGCGGTGTCTTTTTGGCTGAACCGGTCTCTAATTTTATCGGCGGCGCCGCCTGCTTTATTACGATGATGCTGACGGTCTACCGAAGGCTTGGAAAGGAGCCTCGTGAAAAATAACATTGGCACCGGTATGGGCCTGCTGATGCTTTTTCTGATATTCTCTTGGCGTCATGCCAGTATACTTTGCAAAAGCCCTGTTAAAGGTGCGGGGCGATGAAAATCCTACGCCGTAAGCCACATCCGTAATCGACATGGACTGCCGCTCCAAAAGCCGGCACGCCTGCCCCACCCGAAGCGTCCGTACATAATCCCCAAAGCCCATGGAAAGCTTCTGGCGGAACAGGTGGGAAATATAATATTTATTAATATGAAGCACCTCGGCCACATCCTCCAGACGAAGCCGCTCACTAAAATGTGTCATACAGTAATTTAAGATCAGATTTACAGTTGCAAGCTCCCTTGGGTCTGCCGGTGTAAGCTTAAGCTTTTCAAAAATACGGCCTAATACAAGCAGAAAATATCCCTTTTGCCGCATCATCTCCGCAGCCGGATATTCCCCTGCCCCGGGTTTTAAAAGACCATGCAGCTTATATAACGCATGAGAAAGCTCCGGGTCCGACATCGCATCTTTAATCAGCGCCTCTGCCGGTATCTTCTGATTAAATAAATAGGCAAATTCATCGGCAATCTCCGCAGGGAAAAGCAAAATAATATACTGCTCGTCCATATGGCTTTCATAAAAATGAATCTGATTGGGGAAAACGACAAAAATATCTCCCGGTGTAATTTCATAACGCCGCGACTCCACAAATCCAACGGCACAGCCCCGGATCATCGCTACGATTTCCACATGTCCATGTAAATGGGGGTCAAAGTCCAGACACGAGCCCATATATGATGTAAAGGTCCTGCTTTTATCCTCATAAAAATATTTCAACAGTCTATCAAGCCTTCCTTATTCAGAATTTTTCAAATTACGCAATATTTGTCCGATTTATTCGATGATTTGACTTGAATTATAGCATTATTTGGCGTATGATTCAAGTAATATGGCAAAACGAACAGGAGGAATGATTTATGTTACCAGTTGGATTACAGCTTTATTCGATCAGAGACGAGATGGAACAGGATTTTGGCGGCACCTTAAAAAAGGTGAAGGAAATGGGTTATGACGGCGTTGAGTTCGCCGGATTATTTGACCACAGCGTTGAAGAAGTTAAGGCAATGCTCAAAGAAGCAGACCTTATTCCGGTTTCCGCACATGTTCCCTTTGTTGACATGATCGCAGACCCTGAAGGCACGATGAAGACCTATTCCGAAATCGGATGCAAATATATCGTTATCCCTTATCAGCCGGAAGAATACCGCTACGGCGCTCCTCAGTACGATGAGTTTATCGAAAAGACCCGTATGCTTGGAGAAACAGCCTGCAAATATGGTATGACCCTGCTCTATCATAACCATGACTGGGAATTTAAAGATGTTGACGGCAAGTTTGCTATGGATATTATGTACGATTCCATTCCGTCTGAATATCTCCAGACAGAGATCGATACATGCTGGGCTAAGGTTGCCGGCACAGACCCCGCTGATTATGTGCGCAAATATACCGACCGCTCCCCGGTTGTTCATTTAAAAGACTACTATCTGGAAGGCCATGTTTCCCATATGTACGGCCTGATCGGTCTTGACGA
>CASFBR010000076.1 GCA_949292795.1 uncultured Eubacteriales bacterium | reverse complement strand
TCCTCGAAACATCTGGGCATCAATGAAAATACACTGGCCCTTTTGTATGCTCTGGATGACGGCGGCTCACACTCGCAAAAGCAAATCTGCGAGGAATGGCTCATCCCTAAAACAACGATCAATACGATCGTTAAAGAGCTTATTGCCGACGGCTATGTGACACTTGTCTCCGGTGTCCGTAAGCGTGAAAAGATTATCCGGCTCACACCGGAAGGGCAAGCCTACACCAAGCATCTTATGAAAAATTTTTACAGGGCTGAACAGGAAGCCTTAAAGGAGACGCTGAAGTTGTTCTCACCGGACTTTATAAAGGCAATGGAATATTTTTCTACACAGCTTGAAAAAGCATTCCAGACAAATATCTTAAATGATAAATGACACAACGAAAAGTAACTGAAAGGAAAGTGACTTATGGATTCCCACAAATTGTTCTCAGCGACATCACCGATAAAATTATTTTTTATTGCAGCTATTCCCGGAGCGGTCAGTATGCTCGCCTCAGCGCTGTATCAGATGGTCGACGGTGTATTTGTCGGACGCTTTCTGGGAACGACCGCCTTTGCCGCATTAAATCTGGCCATGCCCTTTGTCATCATCAACTTTGCTCTGGCAGATTTAATCGGCGTCGGCTCCTCTGTTCCTATTTCCGTAAAGCTGGGACAAAAACGTGAAAAAGAAGCCAACAATATTTTTACATGTGCCTGCCTGATGATCGTTATCGCCGGCATCATCGTAGGCGCACTTTTGTATGCCGCTGCCCCGCTTCTGATGCGGCTCATGGGTGCAGACGGTGAATTTGCCGGTTTTGCCGTAGCCTATCTGCGGGTATATGCGATCTGCTCACCGGTAACGACCATTGTCTTTGCCATGGATAATTTCCTGCGTATCAGCGGCATGATCCGCACCAGCATGTTTTTAAATATTTTCATGTCTGTGCTCAGCGCTGTGCTGGAATATTTATTCCTAGGCGTTTTTGGTTTTGGTATCTGGGGCGCCGCCCTCGCCACATGCTCTGGAATGATCGTCTGTGCGCTGATTGCACTCGTTCCATTCCTCCGCGGCAAAGCGATCCTGAAGTTTTGCCGTCCGCGCTTTTCTGCGGCAATGATACGGCAGATTATCGCCTGCGGCAGCCCGAACTTTTTAAACAATATTGCCGGACGTATCACTTCGATCCTGCTGAATTTTATTCTTGTACGCCTTGGCGGGGAAACCGCCGTATCCGTATACGGCATACTCATGTATGTGGACGGCTTTATCCAGCCGCTGCTTTACGGCATGTGCGATTCCCTTCAGCCTGCCGTAGGCTACAACTGGGGTGCAGGCAAGCTTTCCCGTGTGCGGGCAATCGAAAAATGCTGTTTTGCAGCCAGTGCTGTGATCTCACTGCTGTCCGTCGTGGTCATCCGCTTATTTCCCGGCCCGATCACACGGATGTTTATGGGCGATGCCGGTGAAGAGCTCTTTGTAATGTCGGTCGCAGCTCTTGGCCTTTTTGCTTTTACATATATTACCCGGTGGTTTTCATTTGCCACCCAAAGCTATATGCTTGCGATTGAAAAGCCGCTGCCGGCCTGCATTATCTCGGTATGTACCGCGCTGGTCTTTCCTGTCATCTTAATCGGTGTTTTCTGGCCGCTGGGACTGACGGGTATATGGCTGAACTTTGCCGGAACTGCGCTGCTTGCAGCCATCACCGCGCTTATTGTACTGCTAAAGTTTCGCCGTGAACTCATGCAGCCGGATCACTGACCGCAGACTGCTGAAGTTTCGCCGTGAGCTCATGCAGCCGAATCACTGAGCGCAGAGAACAAAAAGTTCCGCCTGCAAAACCTAAGCGCCAAGCGCGGTCGCTTCAGCGACAATTTTCTTATCGCGCGCGTTCACATCTTAAGCGAAGCTTTATTATTGCATAGGAACGAAGTTTTCTATGCAATAATAAAAAGCCCGGAAAAGATCAGTCGATCTTCCGGGCTTTTTAAAAGGCGCAGACCGGATTTGAACCGGTGAATCAAGGTGTTGCAGACCTTTGCCTTACCACTTGGCTACTACGCCTTACCTGCTGTTATTATATTATAGCAACAGGAAAATTATTCGTCAATATCAAAATCAGGAAATCTTTTGCATCGTCTTTTCAAACCGTGCCAGGTCTTTATCCAATGAACGATACATTTCAATATAATATGGGTACAGTTCGTCGTAAACGCTTCCCCATTGCTCGTCCGGCAAAATCTCTTCGCGGACTTTGATCAGCCGGTCAATGCTTGCTCCAAGATTCGTAAACACACCTGCTGCCTGTCCGGCGATCAGGCAATCGCCAAAGGGCACATCGCCAGAGCCTTCATCGAGAATATATACCGGCATGTGGAGCACCGACGCTTTGATGCGGCACCATGTACGGCTTTTTGCACCGCCTCCGGTGATACGCAGGCAGGATGCCCCGGCGCCGGCAGCCCTGATCGTATCGATCACATGGCGCAATGCAAAGGCCGTACCCTCAAAAACAGAACGGATCATATCCTCGCGCTTTGTGTCCAGAGACAGGCCGATAAACATCCCTCGGGCGTAAGAGTTCCACAGCGGCGCCCGCTCTCCATGAAGGTAAGGGAAAAACAAAAGGCCGCCGCTTCCGGGCTTAGATTTTAATGCCAGTGCATTTAAATGGTCATAGACACTGATACCGTGCTGATTTGCATAAGCCTTTTCCCCATCCCCGAGCGTATCCAGATACCATTTGATCGCAGAACCGCTGGACGTGATAGGCGCGTCAAATACATAGGGCATCCCTTCGATCGAGCAGGGCTTTGCCACCACAGGAAGTGTCGGATCGCTGCCCCGGTCATGGCCGATAAATACAAGCGACGAGGTGCCCGAAGATTCTCCGGCTTCGCCAAGACGGCACAGCCCGGATGCGTACATGGATGCCATAGAATCACTTGTTCCGGCTGCCACAGGTGTTCCCGGGCGCAGCCCGGTCTCCTTCGCCGCCGCTTCCGTCACTGTGCCGATAATCTCATGCACACGCCGCGGCTCTGGCAAAATCATATTCAGGTCAATCCCGAGCACGTCGCCGATGGCATCGGACCATTTCAGCGTATTAATGTCCAGACATTGACACTTCCCCGCCTGGTCAATATCCATCGTGCGCTCTCCGGTCAGCTTGAAATTGATATAGGAGCTGGCCTGAAGCACACAATCCGTCTTTGCAAAAAGCTCCGGCTCATTATTTTTAAACCAAAGCAGCTTGCTCGGCAAAAATGCGCTGTCCGGCTGAGCGCCCACAGTTGCCACAAAACGCTCAAAGCCCATCGTATCAAGGATATATGAAAGCTCCTGCCCCGAACGGCTGTCCATCCAGATGATTGCATTTCTCAGCACATTTCCCGAAGCATCCAGCGGCAGCATCGTCACCGTCTGTGAGCTGATGCACACGCCGCAAATCTGATCAACGATTGCTGCGCCGGCTTTCTGTGTCAATTCCCGCATAATCGCCGCACTGTGCTCCCACCAAAGACCGGCGTCCTGCTCAGCCATCCCCGGGCCGGGCAGAATCAGCTCATTCGCTCTGGAGGCTGATGCCACGATATTGCCATCCTCATCCATGATGATTCCCTTTACATTCGTTGTTCCAAGGTCCATCCCTAATAAATACCGTTTTGAAAGACTCATAGTCCTGCTCCTTTACTATAACGTTTGAATTTGTTATAATTGTAAAAAGTGACAAATATACTATTTTTATCATAACAAAGCTGTATATAACGCACAAAGAAACATTTGCCGTTACGAAGCGGAAAAGATTGACGCCAAAAATCGAACAAAAAATCAAAAAATGTAGTGTCAAAAAACAGCAAAGACGCTTATACTTAGATTACAGAAAGAGATTCATACACATGAACTTAAATCCCCGGCGGGCAACGCGGGCGGATCGAATATAAGAAGAAAGGATGAAGTTGCTATGAAGTATGAAAACATTAGAAAGCAGGTACTTGACGCCATTCTGGAGGCTGTCGAACTTGGCCTGATCAAAGGAACATCCGGAAATATCGCTGTAAGAGACGACAACGACGATGTTGTTGCCATCACCCCAAGCGGCATTGCCTATAAGACAATGACTGTTGACCAGATTGCAATCGTTGATCTGAACGGAAAGTGGTTAGACGGCCCATTTAAGCCATCTTCAGAAGTTCCGATGCATACGACCGTTATGAGATGCCGTCCGGACGTTAAGGCTACTGTACATACACATGGTATGTTTGCGACCATCATGGCAATGCTTGACGAGCCCCTTCAGCCGACAACTCCGCCTCAGGCTGAGTTCGTTCCGGTTAAAATCGTTCCGTTTACAATGCCTGGCAGCAACGACCTTGCTCAGATCGTTGCCGACACCCTTGGCGCTGACGGCCGCGCTGTCCTGATGAAGAATCATGGTATGTTCTGCTGCGGCAAGAACATCAAAGCCGCTATGGCCGCTACCATCTATACAGAGGAAATGGCTCAGACTGCATACTATGCAAAGCTTCTCGGCAAGTTCCAGCCGATGTCTGAAGAAGCTGTTGCCGCTATGAAAGCACTTATTGCAGCAGACCAGGCAGTTTAATAGCAAACCGCAGACGAATTACCCCAGTCTGTATAGAGGGGGCTGTGAAAAAATGATTTTTCATTTTTTCACAGCCCCTTTTTATTGCATAGAAAGTACAATAAAAAGCTCTGCCCGGGAATAACAGGAAGTCCATCTCCAGCAAAAAAACTGCCACCAGACATATATCTGATGGCAGTGAATCATTATTTTTTAATTGTCCGCTGCGCCGGTCCGGTTATGTTCCCGAAGCAGTTTTGTCAATATTATACGAGCAGAGCGCTGTAATATCCGTTATTAATGGCATCGTAAATCTGTCCGACCTTCTTGCAGTCGCCCATGATATAATACTCATCAACCTTATCGCACAGGGCATCCACCTTATCGTAAGGTGCTCTGAAGCCTACGGCACACACAACGGTATCGGCTTCCACAAGAAATTCTTTGCCGTCTTTTTCACATACAACACCATCCGGAGTAATCTCCTTTACTGTCGTATCCACATAGCAGTCTGCTGCTTTTTCAACCTCCGGCATCAGGCCGCCGCGGTAGAAGGAGGAAACCTCTGTGGCAATATCATGCTTCATCTCGATAATCGTGCACGCACAGCCTTCGTGATGGAAGGAAACCGCGCCCTCAGCGCCGACAAGGCCACCGCCGATGATCGCAACCTTTTTGCCCAGCTTCTCCGGGTGCAGCTCTGCATCAATAGCCATAAGGACATTGGGCAGATCAATTCCCTTGATCGGCGGTACAAATTCATTGGAGCCGATAGCGATCATGAGTGTATCCGGGGCAAACTGCTCCACATATTCCGGTGTCACCTCGGTATTATAGATCACGTTCACACCGGCTTTCTTAACTCTGCGGATCAGCACATCACAAAAATCTGCAATATCCTTCTTAAAATACGGTGCTGACGCAGGATAAAGATTACCGCCCAGCTTATCCGTTTTCTCCACAAGCGTTACATTATGTCCGCGATTAGCCGCAGTAATCGCCGCTTCCATACCTGCAGGGCCGCCGCCGGCTACAAGCACCTTCTTGCGGCGTTCAATAGGCTTTACGCCGAATTTTGCAGCCATCTGCTGTCCCATTGTCGGGTTCACAGAGCACTTCACAGACTCGCACTTTGTTGTCTCCCCAAAGCACTCATAGCAGCGAATACACGGCGTAATGTCAGACTCACAGCCCTCAAAGGCTTTCTTCGGAAGGAATGGATCAGCCAGAAGTCCGCGGGCGATCTCCACAATATCCGCCTGTCCTGAAGCGATAATCTCCTCCATCTGCGCCGGATCAT
>CASFBR010000075.1 GCA_949292795.1 uncultured Eubacteriales bacterium | reverse complement strand
GTATGAATCCCCTTTCCTTAATCAAAGTTGAAAAATAATACTGCAATAGCCGTCGCAATTATTGCCGGAAATACAAGGATCAGACATTCCATATTTTTCTGTATCAAAAGCCCCCATAAAACTTCGATCCAATATTTTATTCCCGCAAATACAATCAGAAGCCAGAGAATCCGCTTGACCAAATGGCCAAAACGGGCATTGGATTCGCTTGCGTAACCAAAAAAAAAGTAGTCAAAAGAAAACTTTGGTTTATTCTGTTTACCAGATTTCACAGATCTATCCCCCCTCTTTAATCGCCCTATCCCATATCCGGCGGCAGACAGAAGAATAAGAACCAAAAGAAACCTTTCCGGCATTCTCCAATACGGCAGATGAAGGTCTGGAGAAACATACAGGCCTTCCTGCCAATAATACTCATCATGGCCATAGAGCCAGGGAAGAGCATACCGGTCGTCAATACACATTTGAAGCTTCTGTTCCAATGTAAAATATCCGGAAGCAAGCTAGGTAATAATCCACCACTCTGCAACGGCAATCACGAACCACAGCCAGGCATTTTTCCGGTGAATCATGTGCCTGATCTGGGGACGCAGCAATGCTCCCCACCGCTTCACAGCCGCCATTAAAAGCAGAGACAGTACGGACAGATAAATGTAGTCATAAATAATCGACTTATGCATACACTCAACATAAGGGCACCCCGTTAACCACCCGCTGAGCACAAGTCCAGGCACCTCCATAAGGCTGACCGTTGCGTAATAAATTCCGGCCCACGCCAGACAACACATTACCGGACGCGTGGAGAACAGAGCGAGGCTTATAAAAAAACAAAAAATAACGATAACCGTCTGAGTGTTAGAAAATCTTGCACCTACGAACCGGTTAAAGCCGATATTAAAGGCCGGCCATCCGATACAAAACATATATTCCAGAATCCGCACCCATCTTTTTTTAAAACGCCGGCATGACGGCAGGTCAAAAAGCCAGTAGCCAAGCCACACCTCCGTGGCAATATTCAAAGCATCCATGCACCCCTGCATTATAAACATTCAAAAACCTCCAGGTCATACGGGATTTTTATTTAGGATCGCTGCCGGGCATATAATAATCCAGCATTCTTTGCTTCACCGCGCTGTTCCGGCTGCGGCTCATATCTGCCATAAGTCCGCTGCTCAGATAAATCTGCCGATCCGGTGTAATGGTATTGATATGATTTAAGTTGACGATAATCCCTTTATTGACATAAATAAATTCATCCGAATGAAGCTGATCCATCAGGCAGGACAGGGAGCAGCGTGTTTTAAACTGTCCCCGGCTTGTGTAGATAAGGGAATATTTACTGTCGAGCTTCTCGATCTTTATCATATCACAATAAGGTATTTTTGTCATTCCTTCAGCAGATGATGCAATGTAATAGCGTTCCCGGGCTTTAATAATCTGAGCGGCGGCAAACAAAAATGCTTCCGGAAGCTTTTGTTCAAGCCTGTCCTTAAGCACAAACCGCTCAGCCCGAACCTCATACCCCTCCGGCGCATAGCGGACATGGCAGGTGGTAAAAATAATATGGGCAATACCATAAATTTCCTGGATTTTTCGCGCCAGCTCCACGCCTGTCATTTCAGACATTTCAATATCGAGTATAAAAATATCATAAAGCGCGCCCTCTTTCATATCATCAAGCAAAAACGAAGGCGCCCCGATTGTATCTGTTTTTACATCGATATGATGCTCTTTCGCTGTTTCTTCAACGATTCGTGCAGCCCGTGCAAGATCGGCAATGCAATCGTCTACAATCGCCACTCGAAGCATACATCTCCTCCTTTCTTGTTATTAAATAAATCTTTTGATGCAAAATACATTAGACAATCCCTTAAGATTTGCTCTGGAAGCTTTTAGATTATGCAGTAATTTTATTCTACCATAATATTCCATCCGTGCAAGTTTTGTCCACATTCCGTCGATTTATGTCTATATTTTATATCCGTTAAGATGTGATTGAATATAAAGAATGGCTGCGAAAATTCGCAGCCACTACCCTTTTAAATATTTCTATATTATTTTTCTTCCATAACACATTCCTGAATGGTCACCGGAATATCGGAATAATTCCCCACATAAATATATCTTTGTGTATCGCTTTCGCTGCCCACAAACGAGATAAAGCCGCTTGTCCCGTCCATATCCGTATTTTTTGCAGCTTCGTCTGTGCCGCGGAAGCCGATTTCAAGATCAACATCCTGCATCTGTGTGCCATGAGCCAGAGTGTAATTAAAAGAAAATTCTGTGCCTTCCGGAGTCTGCCATCCTGTACCATCGTCCTTTGTCAGTTTGCAGACCGTTTGCGCCGGGATTTCATACGCCGTCAGCATATAATCCCCGTCCTCAGAGGTCATGGCCGCAGAAATCTCATCGGAAAGCACTTCCGTTTCCGCCGCAGAAGCTTCGCTGCTATTCCCGGATGTCTCCGATGACAGCATCGTATCTGTCTCCGGCACATTGGATGTATCTGCCGCGCTCTCCGATACTGCTTCTGTCTCCGCCGCAGTTTCCGGTGCTGCTGTATTCTGACATCCGGCAGCCATCAGACAAATTGTGCACATGACAGACATAAAAATTTTTCCCTTCATATCGGTTTCCCCCTTTTTATTATGATACCATTGTAACATAGGGACATTTTCTTAACAATAGGCTGTCTATAATCGGTGGCTTTATGCCGAAATGTGATCCCAAGCTGAGCTTTTTATTTACTGTAAAAGCTACGGTCGGCGTCTAGCGGCCAGAACATCCCCACACGCAATGACAGTCATAAAAAAACCGCAGCCTGTATTGCTACAAACTGCGGTATCCGATTCATTTTTATGAAATTATACTAATTCGATCAGTACTTCCATCGCTGCATCGCCCTTGCGCTGGCCGATCTTTACGATACGGGTGTAACCGCCCTTGCGGTCTGCGTACTTAGGAGCGATCTCATCGAAAAGCTTCTTCGGAAGATCGACGGACTTTGTGTTCGCTTTCTTCTTTGCAGCGTCCTTCGGAACATCTGTCACAGGGCAGAGTACCTTTAACATCTGACGTCTTGCATGAAGTCTGGATGGGTTGTCCTTCTGAATCTTCTTCTCAACGGTATCGAAAACAGTTACTTTCTTGCCGTCAACAACCTCTTTCACTCTCTTACCGTCTTTATCTTTACGAGCCACCTTAGCCTGAACGGTCACTGTTTCAAAATTATCTTTTTCTTTCACAGCAAGGGCGATCAGACCTTCGGCAATTCTTCTGATTTCCTTGGCCTTAGCTTCAGTTGTACGAATCTTTCCATGATATAAAAGACTTGTCACCTGATTTCTAAGCAAAGCTTTTCTCTGATTGGAAGTTCTTCCAAGTTTTCTATAGCCTGCCATGGTGTATCCTCCTTCTTCACCTTTATTCGTCGCTTGGATTTAACTGAAGTCCCAGTTCTTTTAATTTTGCAAGGACTTCCTCTAATGATTTACGTCCAAGATTTCTAACCTTCATCATGTCCTCAGCAGTTCTGTTGGTCAATTCTTCAACCGTATTGATACCTGCTCTCTTGAGACAGTTGTAGGAACGAACGGATAACTCCAGCTCATCGATATTCATCTCAAGAACTTTTTCTTTTTCATTATCCTCTTTCTCCACCATAACCTCTGCGGTCTTGGCGTTCTCAGAGAGATCAATGAATAAATTCAAATGTTCGCTTAAAACCTTTGCAGCTAAACTAACAGCTTCGTCTGGTGCCAATGTACCATTCGTATAAACGTCTAATGTCAGCTTATCAAAATCAGTGATTTGACCCACACGAGTATTTTGCACTGTAAGATTGACTCTCTCCACTGGAGTATAGATGGAATCTACCGGAATGACGCCGATAGGCAAATCTTCTTTTTTATTTTTATCTGAGCTTACATAGCCTCTGCCCTTGGTGATGGTCAGTTCCATGTAAAGTCTGCTGTCAGCTCCGCTTAAAGTAGCGATAACCTGATCCGGATTCAGAATCTCAATATCCGGGTCTGTCTGAATATCTGCCGCTGTCACAACACCTTCGCCTTCAAACTCGATGTAAGCCACCTTCGGCTCAGATGTCTCGCTTGTATTCTTAATTGCCAGGCTTTTAATGTTCATAATAATCTCAGTTACATCCTCTTTAACGCCGGGGATGGAGCTGAACTCATGGACAACGCCGTCAATTTTTACATGACTGACTGCCGCACCTGGCAGAGAAGAAAGCATAATCCTTCTCAGGGAATTACCAAGGGTGATTCCATAACCTCTCTCCAGAGGTTCTACGACAAAACGTCCGTATCTATTATCATCTGAAATCTGTGCAATCTCGATTTTCGGTTTTTCAAAGTCAAACACTCTAGGGCCCTCCTTCTTTTGGGTTAATTGTTGATTGAGGGTAATATATAACTTCGGCATGAAAATGTTCTATGCCGCTTTCGCTGCATAAAACCTCGCAGTACTGCCCGCAACCAAAAGGCTGCCGGGCACAGGCCGCTTTGCCCTATACGCTGCTTCTGTTCCATGTTGCTTCGCAGTGCCCACTGTGCAGCCATCCGGCTGCACAGTCGCGGGCCTCGCCCTATGCTGCTTCTGCTCCATGTTGCTTCGCAGTGCCCCTGTGCAGCCATCCGGCTGCACAGTCGCGGGCTTCGCCCTATGCGTCCAGAGATGAATCGCCAAACGTGAGCAAGCTCCCATCGGCGCTTCATCTCCGTCCGCGCACTGCTCATGCCTTACGCGCACATTATTTAGAATACAACTCGACGATAAGCATTTCGTTTACTGGAACATCGATCTGCTCTCTTGTAGGCAGTTCCTTAACTGTACCGGAGAGAGCTTCCTGATTGGACTCAAGCCATTCAGGAACAAGTCTGGCGCCTGTAACCTCAAGAATATCTTTATATCTCTGAGCTGTTTTATATTTTTCGCGAATTTCGATGACATCACCGGCTTTAACCAGGTAAGAAGGAATGTTCACGGTCTTGCCGTTAACGCTTACATGCTTGTGGCCGACGATCTGTCTGGCTTCCTTACGGGTTCTTGCAAAACCAAGTCTGAAAATAACATTGTCCAGACGGCTTTCAAGCATAATCATAAGATTTTCACCAGACTGTCCCTTCATACGCTCTGCTTTTGCAAAGTAGTTTCTGAAAGGCTTCTCTAATACACCATAAATGAATTTAGCTTTCTGCTTTTCCTGAAGCTGCTGACCATATTCACTCTTCTTGCGTGTTCCTCTAATAGCCTGTCTATTAGATTTTTTATCAACGCCGAGATAAATCGGATCAAGTCCAAGGCTTCTGCATCTTTTTAAAACTGGGACCATATCTCTTGCCATATCTAACTAACCTCCTATTAGACTCTTCTGCGTTTCGGTGGGCGGCATCCATTGTGAGGAACCGGTGTTACGTCTCTGATGCTCGTAACCTCGATACCGCATGCCTGAAGAGCACGGATAGCTGCTTCACGGCCTGAACCCGGGCCTTTTACCATAACTTCTACGGACTTTAAACCATGTGGCAGAGCTGCCTTTGCTGCTGTTTCAGCAGCCATCTGAGCTGCATAAGGAGTGGACTTTCTGGAACCACGGAAACCAAGTCCACCGGCACTTGCCCAGGAAATAGCATTGCCTTCTGAATCTGTAAGTGTAACAATTGTATTGTTAAAAGATGACTGAATATGTGCCTGACCGCGTTCAATGTTCTTCTTTACACGTCTTTTAGTCACTTTTTTTGTCACTTTCTTAGCCATTGACGAAAACCTCCTGTTAGGATATTATATTATTTCTTCTTATTTGCAACAGTTCTCTTAGGACCTTTTCTTGTTCTTGCATTTGTCTTTGTTTTCTGACCACGCACAGGAAGTCCCTTTCTGTGTCTGATACCTCTATAACATCCGATTTCCTGAAGTCTCTTAATATTCATTGCGATCTCACGACGCAGATCACCTTCAACTACCTGAGACGCATCAATAATATCACGGATTCTGGCCACTTCTTCGTCAGTTAAATCTCTGACGCGTGTGTCGGGATTCACCCCTGCTTCTTTAAGGATACGATTTGAGCTTACTCTACCGATACCATATACATAGGTAAGACCGATTTCAACACGCTTTTCTCTTGGTAAATCTACACCACTGATACGAGCCATGTAATTACACCTCCACTGGTTATTTGAGTTCTTTGCCTGAGTTTCTTCTATATAATACGTTTCATGTACACGGTGAAAGTCCATACAGCTTACACTCATAGCCGCTTAATTTCGTTACATTGTAATGAGTGCTATAATTGGATATGTAACCATTATAGCGGGACATAAATGCTAATCCTTTATGTCCGGTCTGCACCTGTAAAAAGGCAGACAAAATCCCGCAAAGTGTTGACGGAACTCTGCGAGATCAATCGCGACGTACGCCAATGCTGCGCAGAAGCGCACAATTCGCGTTTATAATAAAGTGAACAACACCGCCTGGTGTTTCTCACTGCAGCCGCATAAAAAAGCTTTAATGACAGCGTCATTAAAAGGTAAACAATACAAAAGCCAAGCCTGAAGATCAGCCTTGTCTTTGCTTATGTTTTGGATTTTCGCAGATCACGCGAATACTGCCTTTTCTCTTGATAATCTTGCACTTTTCACAGATCGGCTTTACTGAGGATCTAACCTTCACAACAATCTCTCCTTTCAAAACGTCCGCTCTACATTATATCACCATAATTTGGCATGTGTCAAGAATTATTTTACTTATCTCTCCAAATAATTCTTCCTTTTGTCAGATCATAGGGAGATAACTCAAGTGTGACTTTATCCCCTGGTAATATTTTAATGAAGTTCATACGAAGCTTTCCGCTGATATGGGCCAAAACCTTGTGGCCGTTCTCCAGCTCTACCTGGAACATGGCGTTGGGCAGCTTCTCTACGACAACACCTTCAACTTCAATAACATCTGATTTCGACATTCTTATTCCTCCTGATTTTAAATGACTATCTGTTTTCTAAGGCCGCACAAAGCTTCACTGCTGTGCGGATACCGGCATCGGTCAATATATGGGACGGACTTCGGGATATAGCCGCATCCAGCATATTTTCCTGAAGCACGCTCAGATGGCGGCAGTTTTTATATTTAAGGCGGTCCAGTGTTCTGCGCCGCCCGTCAGCTAACCATACGCCACCCTGTTCTGCCCGGATGACCATATAATACTGTCCCCGGTCGTGACCAGCTATCGAACAGACCATCTGTCCGGGCTTAAGTCCAAAGGGATACGGATTAGTGTCTCTCATGGAAAATCCCCCGGCTTAAGGCTCTTCGCCGGGCATCATTGTCAGTATCTCACATCCGTCCGGTGTTACAAGGATCGTATTCTCATAATGGGCGGACAGTGAACCGTCACGGGTGACGACCGTCCAGTCATCATCCAGCCATTCCACATCGTAGTGACCTTCGTTGACCATGGGCTCCACAGCCAGCGTCATACCGGACTGAAGCCGGATTCCCCGGCCTCTCTGACGAAAGTTGGGTATCTGCGGGTCCTCGTGAAGATGCGTGCCGATACCGTGACCGACAAGATCACGCACCACACTGTAGCCATGAGCTTCCACATAGTCCTGAATAGCCGCGGAAATCTGAAATAAATGATTCCCTTCTTTTGCCAGTTTTATGCCTTCAAAGAAACTTGTTTTTGTCACACTAATCAGCCGCTTTGCCTCGGGACTGATCTCACCAATCCCCCATGTACGCGCAGCGTCTGAATGTAATCCCTTATAGATCAGACCACAGTCCAGGCTGACAATATCGCCCTCCTGAAGAATATGATGCTTTGATGGAATCCCATGGACAACCTCATCATTGACGGACACACAGATCGCTGCCGGATAGCCATTATAATTCTTGAAATTAGGAATACAGCCGAAATCACGGATCATCTTTTCTCCGAGCTGATCCACGTCCCATGTGGACATTCCCGGCTTTAACGCTTTATAAAGTTCAAGATGCACGAGAGCCAGCAATCTGCCGGCCTCGCGCATCAGTTCAATCTGCTTTGGTGATTTTATACTTACTGACATATCAGTGAACTCCTAAAATATTAAGAATATCAGTAAATACATCATCCATGTTCTTTGTACCGTCAACCTCTACGAGAATACCTTCTTTAGAATAGTAGTCAATCAGAGGCTGCGTCTGTTCGTGATAAACGTTCAGACGATTCTTAACCGTCTCCGGCTTGTCATCATCACGAAGAATCAGCGCCTCACCGCAGACATCACAAACGCCTTCAACTTTTGTAGGGTTATATACAACATGATATGTGGCTCCGCACCCAACACACGCACGGCGGCCGGACATTCTCTGGATAATATTTTCATCGGGAACTTCAATATTGATCGCATAATCCATCTTCTGACCGATCGCGTTTAAAGCATTGGTCAGCGCTTCTGCCTGAGGGATCGTTCTTGGGAACCCATCAAGAATGTAGCCATTGGCACAGTCTGATTGTTGAATTCGATCAACGACGAGATCACAGACCAGTTCGTCCGGAACTAAAAGACCTTTATCCATATATTCCTTGGCCTTGGCGCCAAGAGCGGTTCCGTTCTTGATATTGGCCCGGAAAATATCTCCGGTTGATATATGAGGAACATTGCAGACTTCTGCAATTTTCTTTGCCTGTGTACCTTTTCCGGCACCAGGAGCACCCAGCATAATTATCTTCATAATAATTATCCTCCATTCATATGTCCAACAAACTTTTGCATTTAGTATAATACAAAAAGCCTGCTAAAACAATACCCAATTATGCTTCCGGTGGGAAAAATTCTTCAGAATACAGCACGGTTCCGTCCGTTGTAAGATACTGAACTGTCACGCTGAAATCATCAACAGTCACTGCTGTGCTCATATCCGCAGCAGCGCTCTCAAACGTTGATCTCTGCGTCTCCATCGCCTGCGCAAGAACATCTTCAGTCATCTGAGAAGCCAGTTCTTCATCTTCAATAGTGAAATTAAACACAAGGCTGTTGCCTTCGGAGGCAATGGATATGGACATACCGGAATCTGCCAGAGATTCTTCAAAGGTCTGAACGAGTGTGTCCATCAGCGGAGATTCAGCCATCTCTTCAACACTGTTAAAAAGAGCCGCTGAACTGTCGGAATCATCGGCGGTTCCGGCATCCGTTGCTGTGTCAGCGCCTGCATCTGCGGATTCGGCCACAGCTTCGGTGTCTGCTGGCGCCTCGGTCTGAGCTTCAGTCTCGGCCGGTGCCTCAGTCTGAACTTCAGTTTCAGTCTGAGCTTCGGTTTCAGTCTGGACTTCTGTCTCATCGGTCTTTCCGGAACCGCAGGCTGCCAGTGCAAAAGTTAATACAAATGCCATCATCAGTGCTAAAAACTTGTTCATAGATCTTTTCATACTTATAATCCTCCTGTTAATTGTGTAACATATCAACCATACCGCTGTGACGCATATACAGATGATATATTACCATTTTTAATCGATTGATTCACTGATGGTTCTATCATATCACACTTTAAAAATTTTTCAATCAATTCTTTGTAAACTTTACATATAAACAGCGGATGCCATTACAAGACAAAATCCTGGCCCGCAGGTTTCTTTGCCTGAGACTGCCCGCATTAAGCGGCACCCTCCGCCCAAGCGGCATCCTCCGCCCCGCCGCAGTGCGATCCCAGGCGGAGCTTTTTTATTTTGCAGAAATGATACTTCCCGTAAAATTAAAAAGCTGCCACATCCGAAATCCATCGGATATGACAGCATTACGCCAAAGAAATCACCGGCTTAATTTTCATTAAGGAATCCTTTGTAATGACGCACAAGCATCATCGATTCCACCTGCTTCATCGTTTCAAGCACAACTCCGACAATAATGATAATGGACGTACCGCCGAAGGATACGTTTGCTCCAAAAACACCATTAAAGAAAATCGGGATAAATGCAACGATCACAAGACCGCAGGCGCCGATAAAGATAATATTATTTAAGATTTTTGTGAGGTAATCCACGGTCGGCTTACCCGGACGGATACCCGGAATAAAACCGCCCTGCTTCTTCATATTATCGGCAATTTCCATCGGATTAAAGGTTACCGCCGTATAAAAATAAGCAAAAAAGATACACATCACGATATAAACAATCAAACCGATACTATACCATGGCATTGACGGTACGCACCAGTTATTACTGTTCAGCCCGTTTAATACATGTCCCCAGAAGCCGCCGGGGGTACTGCCGACAAAGTTGACAATAATTCCAGGCAGCGTCATGATGGATGACGCAAAGATGATCGGGATCACGCCGGCAGTGTTGACCTTTAAAGGAATGTTGGTGGACTGTCCGCCAACCATTCTACGGCCCACGACCTTTTTGGAATACTGTACCGGTATTCTGCGCTCACCGCCCTGGAGATAAACAACAAGGACAATCGTAAGAACGATGACCACAAGGATGATCAGCGCTGCAAGTCCGCCGGTCACAATATTGCTGGCGCTGGCAATGAACTGATCAAAAAGATGCTGCATATCCTCAGGGATTCTTGAAACGATATTGACGAGCAGGACGATGGAAATACCATTGCCGACGCCCTTCTCAGTAATCTGTTCGCCGATCCACATCAGCAACGAAGAACCTGCTGTCAGGGTAAACATGACAATAATCACACCGAAGGCATTATTATGGGTCAGGTAACCGGACCTTGCGAAGCCGATACCCATTGCCAGACCTTCGATCAGACCAAGGCCGATCGTCACATAACGGGTGATTTCACGGATTTTTTTACGTCCGTCCTCACCGTCACGCTGCATCTCCTCAAGCTTGGGGATTGCAATGGTCAGAAGCTGCATAATAATGGATGATGTGATATACGGGGTGATACTCAATGCAAAAATCGACATCTGCGTAAAGGAGCCGCCGGTCATTGCATTAAAGAAATCCAGGGCACCGCCTGTGTTTGCAGTTTGATTTGCAAACCAGGCAGCGAAAACATCACTATCTACTCCCGGGGTTGGAATTGCGGCACCCAGTCTGACAATGATGAGCATTACAAAGGTAAACAGAAGCCGCGAACGAATTTCTTTAACCTTGAATGCATTTTTAAGAGTTGTCAGCATTAGATCACCTCAACTGTTCCACCAAGAGCCTGAATCTTCTCTGTTGCACCTGCACTAAATGCATTTGCCTTAACCGTTAATTTTTTTGTAAGCTCGCCGTTTCCAAGAATCTTAACGCCATCCTTGGGATTCTTAACGATACCGGCTTCCACAAGCGTATCCACTGTAACCTCAGCGCCGTCCTCAAATCTGTTTAATACATCCACATTGATTCCGACGATCTCAAGGCTGTTGATGTTTGTAAAGCCTCTCTTAGGAATACGTCTATATAAAGGCATCTGGCCACCTTCAAAGCCTGGTCTTGGTGCTCCGGAACGAGCCTTCTGACCTTTATGACCCTTGCCTGCTGTCTTACCGTTTCCTGAACCATGTCCACGGCCTCTTCTGAAATTATCACTGTGCTTAGAACCAACGGCTGGTTTTAATTCTGATAAATTCATTTTTGCACCTCCTTACTCGATCGTTGATAAATTAGATTTCTTCAACCTTTACCAGGTGTTTTACCTGATTTACCATACCTTTAACTGCTGCGTTATTTGGCAATTCTACTGTGTGATGAAGTTTCTTAAGTCCAAGAGCTTCCACAGTCTTTCTATGTTTAGGAACTGCACCTATTGTAGATTTAACTAAAGTAATCTTTAATTTATCTGCCATTTTTTATGCCTCCTTCTTACCCAAGAATCTCTTCAACAGATTTGCCGCGTTTTTTAGCAACTTCTTCCGGAGTTGTCAGATTTGCAAGACCGTCAATGGCAGCCAGAACAACGTTCTGTTTGTTGCGGGATCCGAGTGTCTTTGTACGGATATTCTTGTACCCTGCAAGTTCGAGAACGGCACGGGCAGGACCACCGGCGATGATACCAGTACCCTGTGGAGATCTCTTTAATAACATGGATGCGCTTCCGAACTTTCCGATATTATCATGTGTAATGGAACCGTTTTCGTCCACCGGAACTTCGATGAGCTTCTTGATGGCATCCTCTTTGCCCTTGCGGATAGCCTCAGGAATTTCCGTTGCTTTTCCCAGGCCTGCGCCGACATGTCCGTTGCCATCACCAACGACAACTAAAGCTGCGAAACGGAAGTTACGGCCGCCCTTAACAACCTTAGTTACACGCTTGATTGATACTACTTTTTCTGTTAATTCTAATTGACTAGCATCAACGATTGTACGTTTCATGTGTTTTCCTCCTTGCTAGAATTGTAATCCAGCTTCTCTAGCTGCATCGGCTAATGCCTGAATCTTACCCTGATAAATAAATCCGCCTCTGTCAAAAACGACTTCTGTAATACCTTTTTCCAAAGCCTTCTTTGCGATAGCTGTACCTACCGCTGCCGCAGCCTCGACATTGTTTGTCTTTTCAACGCTTGCTTTGATTTCCTTTTCCATGGTAGAAGCAGCTACGAGAGTATTACCAACCGTATCGTCGATGATTTGAGCGTAAATATGATTATTACTTCTGAATACAGCTAAACGAGGACGCTGTGCGGTTCCAGCAAGATGATGGCGCATACGTCTGTGCTTGTTTTCGCGAATTTTACTTCTTGACTCTTTGCTAACCATTATTATTCACTCCTTTACTTATTTCTTACCAGTCTTACCGACTTTACGTCTGATCACTTCGTCAGCATACTTGATACCCTTGCCCTTGTAAGGCTCAGGACGTCTCTTGTCTCTGATCTCAGCCGCATACTGGCCAACCTTTTCTTTATCGATACCAGAAACGGTGATTTTATTCTGACCATCAAGTGTTGTGGTAACTCCATCCGGGTCTACCATTTCAACAGGATGTGAATAGCCTAAAGATAAGATTAATTTGTTGCCCTGTTTCTGAGCTCTGTAACCAACACCATTGATCTCCAGGTCTTTCTTATAGCCCTCAGTTACACCGACAACCATGTTATGAATAAGTGTTCTTGTAAGACCGTGAAGGGATTTCATCTTCTTTAAATCGTTCGGTCTTGTAACAACAACGTGTCCATCTTCAATTTTGATGTCCATCTCAGCAGGTAACACTCTTTCAAGTGTTCCCTTAGGACCTTTTACAGTCACTTTATTATTTTCTGCTATGTCCACAGTTACACCTGCGGGGATAGCGATTGGCATTCTTCCAATTCGTGACATGCCCGTACCTCCATAATATATATGATAATCAATTTAATAGATTCAAACAAATGTAGACGTTCTGCTCGCACGATTGCAGATGAAGTTCTGTTCGCATTGCTCACAGAACGGCTTTCGGACTAAGTTCATCCTTCGCTTACGCTCGGATTCACTAAGGCCTGCGAACGACCTCGCACTAACCGCAGATGAAGTTCTGCTCACGCTGTTCGCAGAACGACGCTTCGAACTAGATTCATCCGCGCTTCGCTTGATTCATCAAGGTCTCAGCGTCACCAAACAAATGCTAATACTTCGCCGCCGACATGAAGGGCTCTTGCTTCCTTGTCAGTGATCACGCCTTTGTTTGTGGAAACAATGGCTACACCAAGACCGCCAAGTACTTTCGGCATTTCCTCAGCGTTTGCGTAAACGCGAAGACCCGGTTTGGAAATTCTCTTGATTCCGGAAATTGTTTTCTGGTTCTTATCCTGACCATACTTTAAGGTTACTCTGATCGTGCGGGCAACACCGTCGCCAACAATTTCATAGCTCTTAATATAACCTTCCTCAAAAAGAATCTTAGCAATGGATTCTTTCATTTTGGATGCAGGAATATCTACTGTATCGTGTTTTGCAGTATTGGCATTACGGATTCTTGTAAGCATATCTGCAATAGGATCGCTCATTGTCATGGAATTGTTTACCTCCTTCTTTGGCCTGGCCAGCCGGCCATCACTGCCGCCCGCAATACGGGCGCCCATTCTTCTGGCCGAACCTGCCGGTCATAATGGTATTCTCGCCAGAGAATACCGGCTACTTGGTATATCTAACAGTCCGCAGTAATTACCAGCTTGCTTTCTTAACGCCGGGAATCTGTCCCTTGTATGCTAATTCGCGGAAGCAGATTCTGCAGATACCGTATTTTCTTAAGTAAGCATGTGGACGTCCACAGATTTTGCAGCGGTTATATTCTCTTGTGGAGAATTTTGCAGGACGCTGCTGTTTTACTTTCATTGCTGTCTTAGCCATGAAGATTACCTCCTTACTTTCTGAATGGCATGCCAAACAATCTTAACAGTTCACGGGCTTCTTCATCTGTATGAGCGGTAGTAACAAAGATAACGTCCATACCTCTTACTTTTTCTACTTTGTCATATTCGATTTCAGGGAAGATCAGCTGTTCCTTAATACCAAGGGCATAGTTTCCTCTGCCGTCGAAGGAATCGGCGCTGACACCTCTGAAGTCACGCACACGGGGAAGTGCAAGGTTGATAAGACGGTCTGCAAATTCGTACATCTTTTCGCCTCTTAAAGTTACCTTGCAGCCGATAGCCATACCTTCACGAATCTTGAAGTTAGCTACGGACTTTTTAGCCTTTGTGATGACAGCCTTCTGTCCGGCGATGATCTCCAGGTCCTTGACAGCTGCATCTAAAGTCTTTGCATTATCCTTAGCTTCGCCGACACCCATATTGATGACGATCTTATCAAGCTTCGGAACCTGCATCACGTTTTTATATCCGAACTTTGCAGTCAACGCTGCAACGATTTCATTCTTGTAAGTTTCTTTTAATCTACTCACGTTTTGCATCCTCCTTCCTGCGATCAGTCGATAATCACTGCTTCAGCATCTTTCACCTTGGCAGCGCGAACTTTCTTTCCGTCCTTAATCTGATACTGGATTCTTGCAGGCTTTCCTTTGTAAAGATACATTACATTGGATACATGAAGCGGGCCTTCCTGATGAACGATCCCACCCTGCTGATTTGCGGCCGAAGGCTTTGTATGCTTTGTAATCATATTTACGCCTTCAACTAATACGGTGTTCTTTTTATGGTTTACAGCAATAACCTTGCCGTCCTTACCTTTATCTTTACCGGCGATAACCTTTACAAGGTCGCCTTTTTTGATCTTCATATTAGACACAGCCGACACCTCCTTACAGTACTTCCGGCGCTAAGGAAACAATCTTCATAAACTGTTTCTCTCTGAGTTCTCTTGCTACCGGCCCGAAAATACGGGTTCCTCTTGGGTTTAAGTCATCCTTGATGATGACTGCTGCATTTTCATCAAATCTGATATATGAACCGTCTTTACGGCGTGCGCCTTTTACAGTACGAACGACAACGGCCTTCACAACATCACCTTTTTTAACAACTCCGCCTGGTGTTGCATCTTTGACCGAAGCAACGATGATGTCGCCAATATTCGCATATCTTCTTGTGGAACCGCCTAATACACGGATGCAAAGAAGTTCTTTAGCACCAGTATTATCGGCTACACGAAGTCTGGTTTCCTGTTGAATCATGTCTTTACCTCCAATTATTTAGCTTTCTCGATAATATCCACAAGTCTCCATCTCTTATCCTTTGATAAAGGTCTTGTTTCCATAACTCTCACGCGATCGCCAATGTTGCAATCATTATTTTCATCGTGAGCCTTTAATTTATAAGTTCTGTCGACGATTTTTTTGTAAAGCGGATGTCTTACACGGTCCTGTACAGCAACAACGATCGTCTTGTCCATCTTGTTGCTTACAACGATGCCCGTTCTTACTTTTCTAAGATTTCTTTCCACGACAATGCTCCTTTCCCGATTCAATCAGCAGCGTTAGCCTTTTCAGTGATGACTGTCTGGATTCTCGCAATATTCTTGCGAACCTCCTTAATTCTGCTTGTGTTATCTAACTGATTTGTTGCATTCTGGAATCTCAGGTTAAAAAGTTCCTTTTTAGCACTTACTAATTCAGCATTTAATTCTGCAACAGATTTTGCCTTTAATTCTTTAACATAAGTATTAGTTTTCACCGTTATCACCGCCTTCTAAGTCTGCGCGAGAAACAACTTTGCATTTAACATGAAGCTTGTGAGTAGCAAGACGAAGAGCTTCTTTAGCAACTTCTTCGGACACACCGGAGATCTCAAACATTACTCTGCCAGGCTTAACAACAGCTACCCAATACTCCAGTGTACCTTTACCGGAACCCATACGTGTTTCTGCTGGTTTCGTAGTTACTGGTTTGTCAGGGAAAATCTTGATCCAGACTTTACCGCCACGCTTGATGTAACGTGTCATCGCAATACGGGCTGCCTCGATCTGATTGGACTTGATCCATGCCGGCTCAAGTGCTACAATACCATATTCACCGTAGGTGATCTTATTACCACGCTGTGCAGTTCCTCTCATGCTGCCGCGGAACTGTTTACGACGTTTAACTCTTTTTGGCATTAACATTATTTATCGCTCCCTTCCTTGTTGCCCTTCACTGGAAGTACTTCGCCATGATAGATCCAAGTCTTAACACCGATCTTACCGTATGTTGTGTCGGCTTCAGCAAATCCATAGTCAATGTCAGCTCTAAGTGTCTGAAGTGGAATCGTACCTTCGCTGTAAAACTCTGTACGAGCCATATCGGCGCCGCCAAGACGTCCGGAAACAGAAGTCTTGATACCCTGGCAGCCGGCACGCATTGTTCTCTGCATTGCAGACTTCATGGCACGTCTGAAGGATACACGGTTTTCAAGCTGTGTTGCGATATTTTCGGCAACAAGCTGAGCGTCCTTATCCGGTCTCTTTACTTCTTTAATATCGATGAGGAGCTTCTTGGTCGTGAATTTGGAAACCTCAGCCTTGATCTTTTCGATCTCGGAACCGCCTTTACCGATCACAACGCCAGGCTTTGCTGTGTGAACAATAACCTTTAATCTGTCAGATGCTCTTTCGATCTCGATTCTGGCAATACCAGAGTTATATAATCTCTTCTTCAGGTACTTGCGGATGTTGTAGTCTTCTACTAAGTTGTCAGCGAAGTCTGCTTCCGCATACCATTTGGAGTCCCAATCTTTAATAATTCCGACTCTCAATCCATGAGGATTAACTTTCTGTCCCATGATTCTCCTCCTTATCTTTCATTGAGCACTACTGTGATGTGGCTCATTCTCTTCTCGATTCTGTACGCTCTGCCCTGTGCTCTTGGCTGGATGCGCTTCATTGTCGGTCCTTTGTTTGCGTAGCACTCTTCTATATAAAGATGATCTCTGTTCATTCCGTTATTGTTCTCTGCATTTGCAATGGCAGATTCAAGAAGCTTCTTGATGATGCTGGATGCATATCTGGGATTGTATGCTAAAATCGCTAATGCAGTGTTGACATCTTTGCCTCTGATTGCATCGAGTACAAAGCATGCTTTCTGTACAGACACTCTTGCGTATGATAATTTTGCGCTTGGCCGTGTATCTTTATTGGCATTTCTTTCTCTCTTGATCTGGGATCTATGTCCTTTTGCCATGGATACAACCTCCTTTCAAAAATGACACCTTAACGTTTTGATTTCTTTTCGTCCTTACCATGACCTCTGTAAGTTCTGGTAGCAACGAATTCGCCTAACTTATGTCCAACCATATCTTCCGTAATATATACAGGCACATGCTTTCTACCGTCATGTACTGCGATTGTATGTCCAACCATTTGTGGGAAGATGGTGGAACGGCGGGACCAGGTTTTGATAACGCTCTTGTCCCCTGCTGCGTTCATGGCATCTACTTTTTTAAGTAAATGAGCATCTGCAAATGGTCCTTTTTTAAGTGATCTGGCCATTGATTTAACCTCCTTAGATTAATTACTTAATAATGCTTCCGTCACGTCTTCTTACGATCAGCTTATTCGACTTATTATTCTTCTTGCGAGTCTTAAGACCCAGTGCCGGTTTGCCCCAAGGTGTTAACGGGCCGGAGCGGCCGATCGGAGCTCTACCTTCACCACCACCATGTGGATGGTCATTGGGGTTCATAACAGAACCGCGGACAGTCGGACGGATACCCATGTGGCGCTTGCGTCCGGCTTTACCGATATTGATCAGCTCGTGATCACCATTGCCTACAACACCGATGGTTGCTCTGCCGGAGATCGGAACCATTCTCATTTCGCCGGAAGGTAATCTAAGGGTGGCATATTTGCCTTCTTTAGCCATTAACTGTGCTGCATTTCCTGCGGAACGAACAAGCTGTCCGCCCTTACCAGGATGTAATTCAATGTTGTGTACTTCTGTACCAACAGGAATTTCGGAAAGAGGTAAGCAGTTACCGATTCTTACTTCGGCTTCCGGTCCGTTCATGATCTTCATGCCGACCTTTAAGCCGTTCGGTGCAAGGATGTAAGCCTTCTCGCCGTCTGCGTAGCAGATCAGAGCGATATTTGCAGTTCTGTTCGGATCGTACTCAATAGCCTTTACTGTTGCCGGAATACCATCCTTCGTTCTCTTAAAGTCGATAATTCTATATTTCTTCTTGGCACCGCCGCCATGATGTCTTACTGTGATTTTTCCCTGACTGTTACGGCCGGCATGCTTTTTAAGGGATACGACAAGAGATTTCTCAGGTGTGCTCTTTGTGATCTCAGAGAAATCGGAGCCGGTCATATGTCTTCTGGAAGGTGTATATGGGTTATAGGTTTTGATACCCATGATCGTCACTCCTTTCAAGTGGTCAATTTATTATCACGCTTTTATTGCGTTTAGCTTGGAACGCATCCGGGCGTTCCATATACGATTTTAGATATAATTGGAAGTTCCAACTAGCTTCGTCCGCTTTAGGAAGTTCCAACGGGTATATTCGCTCCACTAAGCTCAGCCTGCGCTTACGCTTGCCTTCGCTAAGGGTCGCGAACGACGTTCCAACTAGCTTCGCCCGCTTTAGGAAGTTCCGCTCACCCTGTTCGCGGAACGGCGTTCTGACTAAGCTCGTTGTTCGCTTACGCTCCAACTCGCTAAGTCATCACAGCCCCTGGAAGATTTCAATGTCTTTGCTTTCTTCGGTAAGCTTTACGATTGCTTTCTTTGTTTTTGCTGTACGGCCGAAGGTCATACCGCGTCTTTTTACTTTGCCGTCTTTGTTCATTGTGTTGACAGCAGCAACCTTGGTACCCTCGAACATCTTTTCAACAGCTTCTTTGATCTGAGCTTTTGTAGCATCGGGATGTACGAAGAATGTGTACTTCTTCTCAGCCATAGCGTTCATGCTTTTTTCTGTGATCACAGGCTTAAGGATCACGTCATAGTATTTTAAATCTGCCATTATGCGTACACCTCCTGGATTGTATCAACCGCATCCTTTGTCACAACAACAGTGTCGTACTTTAAGATGTCGTAAACGTTGATCGTGTTTGTCAGAGCTGTTTTAACGGTAGGAATGTTTCTTGCGGATAATGTAACGTTGTCATTTTTCTCATTGAGAACAACTAATGCCTTTGTTACCTTTAAGTTATCCATAACAGCCTTGAATTTCTTTGTCTTGATCTCGTCCAGGTTGAAGGAATCAAGGACGATGAATTTGTTTTCGTTCACTTTGGAAGTAAGCACGGACTTAAGCGCAAGCCGTCTTTCCTTCTTGTTGATCTTGAACTCGTAGTTTCTTGGCTTCGGAGCGAAAACTACGCCGCCGCCGGTCCACTGAGGAGCTCTTGTTGAACCCTGTCTTGCATGGCCTGTGCCCTTCTGTCTCCAAGGTTTCTTTCCGCCGCCGGATACATCGGAGCGGGTTTTGGCACTCTGAGTGCCCTGACGTTTTGCGGCAAGGTGATTGACAACTGCCATGTGTACTAAATGCTCGTTTACTTCTACGCCGAAGATCGCGTCATTTAATTCCATCTCGCCAACCTGATTGCCTTCAATATTGTAAACAGATACTTTTGCCATCTGTATATCCTCCTTCCAGCAATTACGCTTTTACTGATTCTTTAAGCATAACCAGAGACTTCTTCGGTCCTGGCACAGAGCCTTTAACAAGGATCAGGTTCTGATCCGCATCTACTCTGACAACCTCAAGATTCTGAACAGTCACTCTTACGGAGCCCATATGGCCAGGCATGTGTTTTCCTTTGAATACACGGCCCGGAGTTGTGGCAGAACCGTTGGAACCGGCATGTCTGTGGTACTTGGAACCGTGAGCCATAGGTCCTCTGGACTGTCCGTGTCTTTTAATAGCGCCCTGGAATCCTTTACCCTTGGACTTTGCAGTCGCATCGATCTTGTCGCCGGCAGCGAAGATGTCTGCCTTGATCTCCTGACCGAGTGTGTAATTCTGCGCGTCCTCAAGTCTGAACTCTTTTACATATCTCTTGGCGGAAACTCCAGCCTTATCAAAATGGCCTTTCTGAGGCTTATTCACCAGCTTTTCTCTGATGTCGCCAAAGCCCACCTGGATTGCACTGTAACCATCATTCTCAACAGTCTTAACCTGTGTTACAACACATGGGCCAGCCTGAAGAACGGTTACGGGAGTTAATACTCCGTCCTCATTAAAAATCTGAGTCATTCCGATTTTTGTCGTTAAAATTGCTTTCTTCATTATAAGAATGCACCTCCTGTTTTAATCTACAGCGGAGCGCTCTCGCGCTCATCCTAGACGGTCTACAATGAGTATTCGGTGTATCCGATCATCTATAATAAACCCTAAGGATTGTTTACTTCAATCAAATTATTTTGTTTTCATCTTGATGTCGATGTAAACGCCAGCAGGCATCTCCAGTCTGGATAATGCATCAACTGTCTTCTGAGTCGGTGTAATGATGTCAATCAGTCTCTTGTGTGTTCTCTGCTCGAACTGTTCTCTGGAATCCTTATATTTGTGAACCGCTCTTAAGATTGTAACAACCTCTTTCTTTGTCGGTAATGGCACCGGTCCGCTCACCTTAGATCCAGTCTTTTTAACAGTTTCAATAATTTTTCCAGCGCTCTGATCGATCAGTTTGTGATCATACGCCTTGAGAGTAATTCTCATTACTTGACTTGCCATAAAAAAAGCCGCCTCCTTTTCGCACTTCATTTCAGTACGACAAGCGGTGACTGTACACTCTCCCGTGTGTATCTTTTAATAACTCACACGTCATTTCTGCGCTTTCTGACAGATGGTTTACTTGGTACAGTGACTTGTCGCCAGTTTTCTTAACTTGACATTCGCTCCACGGAACACCTGCAAAATCCTTGCAGCAACCTCACGCTTCATCGCTATCAATGTCACAACATCAAGTATTATACACGAAACATTCCTGGTTTTCAAGGATTTTTTACAAATTCAGGTAAAAAATTTTCTACAAAATTTATAAAAAACAATTCTTTTTTTTATTGAAAATAGTCAGCGCTTTTATCATATCTTTACATAGTCTTTAAATACGGTTCATTGCAGCTTAGCATATCCATAGTATACTTTTTATTAAATCCTATACTTATTATTAAATCGTATGCTTATCATTAAATCATATAAATATATAAAATAAATATGAACAGACTCTATTAATAAATATAAATATAAACAGACACTATTTTACGGGAGGAGGAATCTGTATGCCGTCAACCTATGCCCACTATAAATTTGGAGAACAGCTGCGCCGGCAGCTTTCCGGCCATGCTGCAGGTGTGGTCGAAGAACATCTGCCTCTTTATTATATCGGCCTGCACGGGCCGGATCTTTTATTTTATTACAAGCCTCTGGTCAATAACCCGGTGAGCACACTCGGCTTCGGAATGCATAACCAGCCCGCTTCCGATTTCTTTGGCAATGCAGCACATATGATCCGGGATATTTCGGCAACACCTTACGAAAACACCGCGGCAATCGCCTGGCTTCTCGGCTTTATCTGTCATTTTGCTTTAGACAGCACATGTCATGGATATATTGAAAATAAAAGCCGCACCTGCAATGTGACCCACACGGAAATCGAAGTGGAATTTGACCGTTATCTGATGCTCAAAGACGGCCTTGACCCGGTAAGACATCCGCTTGCCGGTCATATTGAGGCTACCCGGGACAATGCACGGATTATTCAGCCTTTTTTAACCCCGCTGACAACCGAGCAGATTTATAAGGCTATGAAATCGATCATCTTTTATCAGAAGCTTTTACGCGTTCCGCACGCATGGAAGCGGCTCTTTATGGACACACTATTAAGGCTTTCAGGTAATTATACAAAAATGCACGGGCTCATGCTCCGGCCTCAGGGCATTCCCGAATGTCAGGACAGCAGCCTGCGGCTTGAAAAGCTCATGAATCGCGCCGCCGGACGGTGCCTGTCGCTTATCGATAATTATATGGAACATATTTACAAATTCCGGCCGCTGGATAAATATTTTTATAATACCTTTGGGCCGGAAATGAACTGGCAGTCGATCCCGGTATTTTCTTATCAGGAGGAATTACAATATGAAATTTAATCACACCATTCTCAGGAAAAAATGGCCCCTGTTGTTCTTTGGCTCCGCAATAGTTCCGCTTCTTGGAGCGCTGCTCACCCTTCCGGTAACACTGGCCGGAAAAATCGCAGATTCCGAAGATCAGCAGCAGGAATATTTTGGCTGAATAATCATTATTTTTAAAAAAGATCGGGTAGGGGAAGATTCCTTCCCCTACCCGATCATCGCGATGCCTCGCTCATCTCGCGGCATTGCCACTCGATGACCGTTGCCCGTCGGATGCCCGCCCGTGCAAGCACGGCGGTCGTCCTTCGGGCGTATCGCAACAAACCGCCCTGCGGCTTCCGGCATCGACTGCCATCGCCGCAGGGCGGTTTTTAAGAGGACGTTACAGTTTTATAGGATTCACTTTAGATGAATCACCAAAATTTATGACCACAGGCTGCGAATTACTGCCCCTGAGCTTCAAGCCATGCATCCAGCTGTGTCTGGTATTCGGCAAGAATCTTGTCCATACCGGAGGTGTTGAGCTTTTCGAGGAAAGCATCATAATCTTCCTGAGCAGCTACACCGGAGTCGATGGATGGAAGGAACTCGGAGATAACGTTGGATACAGCGGAAATCTCGCCGGAAATATTGGTCGTATCGCAGGCAAAGCCAAGGTATACGCTTGTCTCAGCATTTTCCATTTCCTCTAATGCAATGTCACGGAAGTCTGCGGACTGTCCGTCCCATGGCAGTACAAGGAACTGATTGCCGTAAATGAAGTCGCATGTATGATATGTACATGTATTGGCATCCTGACCATCAAGGAAGTAAGCCACACCGTCTTTTACCTGATAATGAGTACCTTCGATACCCCATGCAAGCAGGTTACAGATTCTGGAATCGGTGTACATCATGTTGAGGAATTTGATTGCTGCTTCAGGCTCCTTGGAGGTCGTAGGAACAGACCATACGAACTTGTTACAGGTTGATGTGGAAATCGGCATCGTTACCAGCTTCACACAGGTCATCGGCATACCGCAGGTTGCTTCCTTTGAAGATTCAATACCGATCTCGCTCTGTGAGAAGTAGGAGAATGCAACGTTGGATTTTACCATTTCCTCAGCCTTATCGGTCTGAGTAGTAACATCGCCGTATACATAGCCCTTGTCATACCATTCCTTCATCTTCTCGTACATCTTATGATATTCTTCAGTCTCAAAGTTGTTAATGACTGTATTATCGCTGCCGTCCGGATTGATTGCGATCATCTTGTTTGTATCGCCAAGCTGGTCATATGTTGTAAAGTCTGCGAAGTTTTCTTCACCCATATAGCAACCGCCCATCGGGAGACATGTACCTACAAGGTCAGATGCAACGATACCTGCAAGGTAATTCCATTTTTCGCTGTCCTTTACAGCCTGAAGGATTTCTTCGTATTCTGCAAAGGATGTCATGTTCTGTGCTTTCTCGAGAAGTCCAAGGTCCTCGAGAACATCTGTACGCATAACAATATAAGTACTTGTTACAAGTGAACGCCATGTCGGTACACCGTAAATGCTTCCATCAATAGTCGTTGCCTTCATCAGATCGCCGACCGTGTCTAAAATATCCTGACCGTACTCCTCTAACAGATCTGAAATATCCATCAGCTGTTTCTGGGAAGCCATGTTGTTAAAGCTGGCTGTACCGGAAGGCATACTGCACAGAAGATCGAACGGTTCTGCCGAGGACATCTTAAGGTTCACCTGCTGAGCAAAGTTTGCAGGCTCCAGCATTTCCAGAGTTACATGGACACCGATCTCAGCTTCAGAAATTTTGTTGATCTCATCCTCAACAAGCTGAAGGTCTGCCGGCAGCGGTCCCATCGAGAGATAGGTCATCTTGATTTCTGCTATATCCTCGGGTGCAGCGGCGTCATCACCGGCTGCTTCGCTTTCGCCGCCTGCTGCTGCGCTGTCACCGGCTGCTGCGGTATCGCCGGCTGCGCTGTCAGCTGCGGGCGCATCATTTCCTGAGGACTCTGAATTACCGCAGGCGGCCATGGATGATGCCACAAGGCATGCTGCCATTAATAATGCTGTTAATTTTCCTTTCATAAAAACAACCTCCCATTAATCTTTTGTCTCCCCAAAGGGAATACAAGTACCTTTAATGTATTTCTATCATATCACCTGTGGCTTACAAGGTAAAATAGAAATACTCAATAGGGGTATCAGAAAAAACTATGGGCCCTGTAAAAAGCTTTCCGTGTGCGCATCCCGCAAAGCTTTTTGCTGCACCAAAACGCCGTTTTCTATACAAAAACGCCCCGCAGCATTTTGCAGCTGCGGAGCGTCATATCCGGATAAAATCGTTATTTACTGGCCCTGAGCCTCAAGCCATGCATCCAGCTGGCTCTGATATTCGGCAAGAATCTTGTCCATACCGGAGCCATCCAGCTTCTCGAGGAACGCATCGTAGTCCTCCTGGGTAGCTACACCGGAGTCGATGGACGGAAGGAACTCTGCAATAACATTGGACACAGCGGAAATCTCATTGGAAATCGGCGTTGTATCACATGCAAAGCCCAGGTAAGCGCTGACCTCTGCGGCATCCATCTCTGCCATCGCCTGATCACGGAAGTCTGCCGGCTGGCCGTCCCACGGAAGTACGAGGAACTGATTGCCATAGAGGAAATCACAGGTGTGATAGGTACATGTATTGGCATCCTGGCCATCCATGAAATAAGCTACGCCATCCTTTACCTGATAATGAGTACCTTCGATACCCCATGCCAGAAGATTGGCCACGCGGGAATCCGTATACATCATATTCAGGAAACGGATTGCTGCTTCCGGCTCTTTGGAGGTTGTCGGAACCGTCCATACAAACTTCGTACAGGTGGAGGTCGAAATCGGCATCGTGATCATCTTTACACAGGTCATCGGCATACCGCACTCGGTCTCTCTGGCCTGCTCCACACCGATCTCACTCTGTGAGAAGAAGGAAAATACCGCGTTGGATTTAACCATTTCTCCGGCCTTATCCGTCTGAGTCGTCACGTCTCCGTATACATAGCCCTTGTCATACCAGTCCTTCATCTTCTCATACATCTTGTGATATTCTTCGGTTTTGAAGTTGTTCACAACCGTATGATCGCTGCCGTCCGGATTGATCGCGATCATCTTGTTTGTATCGCCAAGCTGGTCGTAGCATGTATAATCCGCAAAGCTGTCCTCGCCCATATAGCAGCCGCCCATCGGCAGAACAGTACCTACGAGGTCTGATGCCGCCATGCCGGCAAGATAATTCCATTTATCGCTTGCTTTAACAGCTGCAAGAATCTCCTCATACTCGGTGAGCGTCGTCATGTTCTGAGCCTTTTCAAGAAGTCCAAGGTCCTCAAGCACATCGGTACGCATAACAACATATGTACTCGTTACAAGAGAACGCCAGGTCGGCACGCCATAGATGCTACCATTGACGGTCGTTGATTTCATCAGATCACCGACCGTATTTAAAATATCCTGTCCATATTCATCCAGCAGATCGGTAATATCCATCAGCTGATTCTGCGATGCCATGTTGTTAAAGCTTGCCGTACCTGAAGGCATGGTACACAGAAGGTCAAACGGTTCCGCAGAGGACATCTTAAGATTGACCTGCTGAGCAAAATTGGCCGGCTCCAGCATTTCCATAGTAACATGAATATTCAGCTCAGACTCTGTGATCTTGTTAAGCTCGTCCTCAACAAGCTGAAGGTCCGCCGGAAGCGGCCCCATGGAAAGATATGTCATCTTGATTTCCGCCATATCACCGCTCATGGCGGCATCGTCTCCGGCCGCCCCGCTTTCCCCGGCTGCGTCCGAACTCTCACCGGCTGCCGCAGTATCTCCCGCTGCGCTGTCGGCTGCGGGCGCATCATTTCCTGAAGTCTCCGAATTGCCGCAGGCAGCCATCGATGATGCCACAAGGCATGCTGCCATTAATAATGCTGTTAATTTCCCTTTCATAAAAACCTCCCATAAATTTTTTTCCCGAAGGAAATATAGCGTCGGCGCACAAGGCGCAGCACGCTGCCTTTAAAGTATTTTTATTATACCAGCTTCCGGCCTGAAGGTAAAATAGGAATTTCCTATACCTATATCAGAAAAAATTATGAGAGTATCAAAAAATCCAATCGCCTGTTATTCCCCGCCATTTTTGGCCAGCCATGCATCCAGCTGGCTCTGATAGGTTTCAATCACCTTATCAAGACCGGAGTTATGCAGCTTTTCAACAAACGCATCGTAGTCCTCTGCAGAGGCGATACCGGCATTAATGGAGGGACGGAACTCGGAAATTGCATTTGTCAGCGCTGTCAGCTCGTTGGCGATGGAGGTTGTGTCACAGGAAAAGCCCAGGTATGCGCTCATCTGTGCATTTTCCATTTCTTCAGCGGCAACCTCGCGCAGATTTGCCTCCTGGCCATCCCATGGCAGCACTAAAAACTGATTGCCGTACAAAAAGTCATTTGTATGGTACGCGCATGTCGTGGCATCCTCGCCGTCCATAAAATAAGCCACGCCATCCTTTACAGTATAATGAACATTCTCTACACCCCATGCCAGCAGGTTGGCAATTCTCGCATCTGTGTACATCATGTTCAGGAACTTCACCGCAGCCTCCGGGCTGGCGGAATTTTGAGGAACAGTCCACACAAATTTTGTACAGGAGGATGTGGAAATCGGCAGTGTCAATACCTTCACACAGGTTATCGGCATGCCGCACGTTGTCGACTGAGCCGTTTCCATGCCGATCTCTCCCTGTGCCAGATAGGAAAAGCCCACATTCGTTTTAACCAGCTCGCCGCCGGCATCACTCTGAGTTGCCGCATCTTTATAAATATAGCCCTTTTCATACCATTCCTTCATTTTCTCGTACATCTTATGGTATTCTTCAGATTCAAAATTGCTGATGACCGTGGGATCGCTTCCGTCAGGGTTAATGGCGATCATACGGTTTAAGTCGCCCAGCTGGTCATAGGCGCTCGCATCGGCAAATTTGTCATTGCCAAGATAACAGCCGTCCAGCGCCAGACAGGTACCGACATTGTCCGAAGCCACCATCGGCGTCAGATAGCCCCACTTTTCACTCTCCGCAACGGCCTTCATGATCTCCTCATATTCTGAGAACGACGTCATGTTCTGAGCTTTTTCCAGAAGGCCCAGGTCCTCTAACACATCCGTCCGCATACAAATATACGCGCTGCTGACCATGGAGCGCCATGTGGGGACGCCGAAAACCTGACCGTCCACCGTTGTCGCGGACAAGGTATCGCCGACCGTATCAAGAATCCCCTGCCCTTATTCCTCAAGCAGCCCGGAAATATCCATAAACTGATTTTGGGCGGCCATGGAGCTGTAGCATGCGCTTCCAATCGGCCGGGTGATCATCAGGTCAAACGGCTCGCCCGACGATATTTTCAGGTTGATCTGCTGCGGATAGCTTCCAGCCTCGATCATTTCGATCGTCACATGCGTGTTGATTTCCGCTTCCGTAATCGCATTGATCGCGTCCTCCACATCCTGAAGTCCCGCTGGAACCGCCCCCATAGCCGAGCAGACCATTGTGATCTCATCCATGTCCTCCGGCGCGTCCGCCTCTGCCGCAGCTTCAGCCGATGTCTCATCTGAAACAGCGGCTTTGCTGTCACCGGCTGCTGCCGTATCTGTGCTTGCGGACGGCTGGCCGCTCCCTTCAGAATTACCGCACGCCCCTGCCGATGCCAGCATACACAGTGCCATCATTGCTGCTAAAGTTCTTCTTTGCATAAAAACAACCTCCTCCATGCATCGTGTCCTTTCAGGCTGCACAGTAAATGTACAAACCTGCCGAATCGCTGCACTAAAGCAGCTTTTCTTTTGTAAATTCAGCTTAGCATAGAGAAGGCTGTGTGTAAAATTGCTTTTTAAATGGGGCACATTAGAAATCCATATGCTTAATGCCCGCATAAAAATATTTCATCCACTTTACCGCTGTTCACGAAAAATTTCATCCGCTTTACCGCCGTTCGCGAAAATTTTCGTCCGCTTTACCGCCGTTCGCGAAAATCAAGAACAATCCTGCCGTCGCGGTTTTCAATGGTCTGATACCGGTTATCCAGCCGGGGATTTTGCTCCGGGTAGTCCTTGCGCACAAACAGCCCCCGGCTCTCCCGCCGGTTAATGGAGGTAATAAACACCGTTCTTGCGACCTCCATCATTTCCAGCACCTCCAGGACACGGCACAGCTCGTGGGCATTTGCCGCGCCAAGCTCAGCTACCGAGCGTTCCCACAGAAGCTCCAGATAATGTTGTCCGGCCCGCAAAATACTTTCCGAGCGCACATCATAGCCAGCATAGTCCTTCATAATGCTCTGAAGTGTCCCGTTGGCTTCATTCCAGCGGGCGCCATCCCCTCCCCGCTTTAAAATCCGGTCAAACAGCGCCAGACGCTCCTGCACATATTCTTCCGCATAGCCGTCGCCCGTTTGCGACAGCTGCCGGATATAGTCAGCCGCGCTCTGAGCCGACACCATTCCAAAGACCGCCGCCGCAGTGGAGCTTCCCCGGGTATTACCGACCACATTTCCGGTGGCAAAAAGTCCGGGCACGTTGGTCGATGCGTCCTCTAAAATTTCGATTCCCCGGGCATTTAAATCATTATTATAGGAAAAGAACTCGATCATCTGCTTTTTCAGATCGACATTGTACTGCTGCAAATAATCAACGACAGAATCAAGCCCCTCCGACGGAAAGCCCTCAAGCATATATTTCAGGTCCTTCTCCTCCGTGCATGTACAGTTCATGTACACAGGGCCGGAGCCGTCCTGATATTTGTCCCGGAAGATTTCCGGCCACACGTCCACAAGGATGTCACCGTATTCCCGGGAAGGCTTTTCCATATAAGGTCCCACCGATGCGCCGTGAATATCAGAAACAAGACCGATCCAGCTTCCGCGGCCGCCCCTCTGGAAATACTTCGGCCCCACATAGGGCGCCGGAATCTCCATATTAATCAGCCTTGCCCCGGCCCGGTAAGCCATGGCATGCCCGCCTCCGGTCGCCGCCGGGCAGCAGGATGTATTAAAAAAGAAGCCTGGATTTACTCCCGGATACATGCGGGAAATAAGCCCGGTGGCGATCAGCACAGCCGGCGTCTCAAAAACAAGCGCCTCCGGCATTTCTCCGGAAATATCCAGCCCCAGAGCGCCGCATATCTCCCCCCGGCTGCTTTTTAGCAGATCGGTCATGACAACCTTATTCATGATCTGCACGCCGCTCTCCAGCGCCTTTTTTGTCAGCGCGGCCTTGATATTATCGCCCTTGATCTTCAGATAATATTTCTTCTGTCCGGGATAGGTATGTCCCTCAAAGCACCATTGACCATTGGGGCGCATATTGATCCCCCAGGCTTCCCATTTCTGCACGATCTCAAAGCTCTTCCCCATCCATACTCTGCGCAGCGAAAGGTCCTGCCACTGATCGCTCTCCAGCGTTCCGGCAATCTCTCTGAGCACAAACTCAAAATTTGTCCCGTGATATTCCGGAATATAGCAGGCAAAATGATCATTGCCGCAGCCGGCGCAGCCGGAACGGCGGGTGTCTGCCTTCTCAGCCACGACCACCTTCAAACCCAGAGCAGCCGCCTCAATCGCCGCCTGCATACCGCCGACACCGCCGCCAATCACAAGAAAATCTGTATGAATATGTTTTTTTACTCTCATAGCGCTGCTCCCTTCTATACGTTTTTCAAGCTCCAGCAGTAACTATTATAATATATCCCTTGCAACATTTAAAGTAAAATGATAAGATATTTTGAGACAGTTTTGCCAGGTCTGCGCACACGCTGCCTGGACCATCACAAAGAGTTCCGCCTGCAAAGCCAATCGCCATACGCGGCATGCAGGCTTCGCAGGAACACCGCTTCTTATGATTTTGGAATGCAGTTATGAGACATGAACGTTTACTATGGGATGAAAGGCAGGGAGGTTTATGACCATCCGTCATTTAAAAATCTTTATCGAGGTTGCAGACAGCGGCAAGATGAGCATTGCCGCCTCCAAATTTTATATTTCCCAACCCACGGTCAGCCAGATCATCCGTGAACTGGAGGAACATTATCATACCCGCCTGTTTGAACGTATTTCTCAAAAGCTCTACATCACTCCCAACGGCCAGGCGCTTTTGGATAATGCCCGCCGCATTGTCGCAGATTTTGACGCCCTGGAAAAAAATATGACCAAGCTGAACCAAAAATCGCTGTTTCGCATTGGCGTCAGTCATGTCATGGACGTTGGCACCTTTTCTGAAGTTATGGACAGTCTCCATTTTCGCAGCCCGGACAGCGAATTTTCCGTACAATTTACCGGCGATGCGGAAATTGAAGAACGCCTGCTTTCCTTTGATCTTGATGCCGGGATCATGGCCGGCCCTACAAAAAGCAATGATCTGATCAATATTCCTCTGATCAATGACTATCTTGCCATCGTCTGTCCGGCAGGTCATCCGCTCTTTGAAAAGGAAAGCCTTGTGCCCGAGGACCTTAACGGACAGCATTTTGCGCGGGCGGCTTCGGGCGATTTTTCAAGGCAGACACTGGATGCACTGACACATAACAGCCATATTGAATACAAATGCTTCTGGGAAGCATCCAATATGACCTTTATCAAAACTGCAGTTTTAAAGCACAGCTGCCTGGCTCTGGCTTCCGTGCGCGCATTTTCCAAAGAAGCGGCGCACGATCTTGTCCATATTTATATGAGCATCGACAGCGGCTGGAATATGCCTATTAATCTTGTTTATCCAAAAAAGAAAGCCATATCCGAGCCCTTAAAGCTCCTGCAATATATTTTTATGTATCTTCAGATTCCTGAAATTTCAGGAACCGATAACATCCGTACATTTATCCTGCCCTAGTGTACTGACACATCCTTGCCGTACCGGTGAGGATGCAAATGTTTATGGCGCTTTTGCTCCAAAAGTATCACAAACATCTCACAGAAACGAGGTATATATTTATGTGGATTGCGAATCAATGGAAAGACTATGAAGTTATCGATACCTCCGGCGGCGAAAAGCTGGAACGGTGGGGCGATTATCTCCTTGTCCGCCCGGACCCTCAGGTCATCTGGGACACGCCAAAGCAGCATCGCGGATGGACCCATATGAACGGCCACTATCACCGCAGCAGCCGCGGCGGAGGACAGTGGGAGTTTCACCGGCTCCCCCAGCAATGGTCCATCGATTATCCCTCCCTTGGACTGACCTTCTGGCTGAAGCCCTTCAGCTTTAAGCATACCGGTCTTTTCCCCGAACAGGCCGTCAACTGGGAATGGTTCTCCGAAAAAATCCGTAACGCCGGGCGGCCGGTGAAGGTTCTGAATCTTTTTGCCTATACCGGCGGCGCTTCCTGCGCGGCCGCTGCTGCCGGCGCTCATGTCACCCATGTGGACGCCTCCAAAGGCATGGTCGGCTGGGCCAAGGAAAATGCCCGCGCTTCCCACATTCCCGAGACATCGATCCGATGGATCGTCGACGACTGTGTCAAGTTTGTGGAGCGTGAAATCCGCCGCGGCAACACCTATGACGCGATCATTATGGACCCGCCGTCCTACGGCCGCGGCCCAAAAGGTGAAATCTGGAAAATTGAAACATCGATTTTCCCGTTTATCCGTCTGTGTACAAAGGTGCTGGACAAAAAACCGCTGTTTTTCCTGATTAATTCTTATACGACCGGACTTCAGCCGGCCGTACTGACCTACATGCTTTCCACAGCCCTTCTGCCATCCTTTAAAGGAACGGTCATTTCCGATGAAGTGGGTCTTCCGGTCACCTCCAATGGCCTTGTACTGCCCTGCGGCGCCAGCGGACGCTGGGAAGCATAAAAGCAAGCCTTCAGGGTATACTGTCTTTGATCACAGCAATCAAAGGAGTGTGCCTATGAAGAAAAAAAACAGACCCAAAGAGCGCCCGCATTTTGATCTTGAGCAGGAATCCGGGGAAATGATCCGGCAAAATTCCAGCTATGTTTCCGGCGGAAAATGTGCGCCGGATAATAACCCGTTTTGGAATGACGGCGCCAATCCCTTAAGCAGTAAGGGCAACTGATAGTAAATGAGCACAGCAGAGACGAAAAGCTTCCGTTTTCTGCTGTGCCCTTTTTATTACTCTGAAAGTCTGCCGCCGAATAGGCGGCATTCATTCAGGGATGCCAAATGCGCCCGCCAGATTTTCATCTTTGGTGATGCGCTGGCTGCCTGGCGCATGCAGGTTTGCTTAAAATCTTGAGCGGAAATCCATGGTCACCTGACCGTCATGCTTTTCAATCGTCTGGAATTTTCCGTTGAGAAGCATATTCGTGTAGGTATAATCCGCACGCTTGTGAGGCGGACGTGTTTCCTTGCGGTTTAACGCCATCATAAATAACGGCTCGCCGACATCGATAAGGTCAAGCACCTCCAGCACACGCATAAGCTCATGAGAATCCTTCGCGGAAAGACTTTCCAGAGCCGTGCTTTTAAGCTGGCGCAGATAGGTCAGTCCGGCAGTCAGCATGGACTCTGAACGAATCGTCAGTCCACAGTAGTCATTCATGATATTTTGCAGAGTAGAAGCGGCTTCCTTCCAGTAAGCACCGTTCTCCCGCTCCATGATCTGTGTATAGAGTGCCTGACGTTCTTTAATGAGCGGATAATCCGAAACATCCTCCTCATCCACTGTCTTGACATACTCTGCTGCATGCTCAGCCGCTACAAGGCCAAGAACTGCGGCACCGGCAAGATTACCCTTTACATTGCCTACAACATTTCCCGCAGCATACAGTCCGGGAATGGAGGACATGGCATGTTCATCAATATCAATGCCCTGTGTGGACAGCCCGATATTGTAGGAACCAAATTCGATCATCGATTTGCGCAGGTCGATATTATTCTGAGCCAGATTATCGGTCAGGGAATCAATCCCTTCGCTGACAAACGCGGTGTGAAGCATGTAATCCAAATCCTCATCGGTTGTCTGTGTACAGTTCATATAGGTCGGGCCGGCACCTGCCTGCATACGGTCGCGGTAAGAGCCCGGCCAGATGTCGGAAGCTATGTCACCGTTTTCGCGGGACGGCTTGTCCTGATACGGGGTCACACACTGACCTGTAATATCGCTTGTAAGACCGATCCATGTACCCTTGCCGCCGCGGGCAAAATATCTCGGGCCTGCATGTCCGCCGGCCATCTCAAGGTTTGCCAGACGGGCGCCGGCACGGTAAGCCATCGCATGACCATCGCCGGTATTGGCAGGGCAGCCGGAATCATTAAACATATATGCGGGTGTGATTCCCGGATATAAGCGGTCTGCTGCGCCGGCTGCAATGAGCACAGCCTTTGCCTGGAATACAACGATCTCCGGTTCATCCTCGGAAATATCCACTGCCAGCGCGCCGGTCACACGGCCCTCTTTATTCACGAGCAGGTCTGTAACGACCGTCTTATTCATAATCTTAGCACCGTGCTTTTTAGCTGCTGCGGTCAGCGCGGGCTTCTGATTATGGCCGTCGAACTTTAAGTGATATTTCTGATTTCCCGGAACAGAATGTCCTTCAAAATTCCACTTTCCGGTCGGACGCATGTTAATGCCGATCGATTCCCAGATTTTAACGACCTCATAGGACCTTGAAAACCACAGGCGGAGCATCGTCGGGTCCTGCCATGGGCCGCCGTCGATCGTCTGATCGATCTGGCGGATGCACATCTCAAAGTCATCGCCGTGACATTCCGGAATATAGCAGGCAAAATGGTCATTTCCGTTAGCGCCGCAGCCAGAACGGCGTGTATCGGCTTTTTCTGCCACTACAACATCGATGCCCTTCTGTGCTGCTGTCAGTGCGGCCTGAAGACCAGCCACACCGCCGCCGGCAATTAAAAAGTCGGTCTTAACAATTTCTTCTCTGATCTTTACTGACATTTTTTATCCCCCTTCTCGACATCCATGTGAAGCATTAAGTGTGACAGAGGATAACGCATACGGATCGCATGCTGCTTGCAGTCCTTTTCACAGGCACGGCAATGCCAGCACTCATCCGGGTATTTGACAATGACATCCTTCATATTATCCTTTTTGATTACTTTGATTACGTCCAGCGGACAAATCTGCGCGCAGTAGCCACATTGATTACATTTCTGTTTGTCTATAATCGGCGGCATACCTTCACCTCCCAATATTTTTATAAAGCTCACAGGGCATCATGCCTGTGTCTTAACATCATGCTGCGGATGTGATCTGTGCTTTACAGTATCCCATCGTTTCTGAACATAGTATAGCATGACTTTAAAAACGTGAAAATTAAAAATAACCGATAGGCCCATTTAAAATACCTATCGGTTATTGGCGTCAGTGACGGATATACCCGGTCGTCATATCCACCACATTTTTTAACGGCTCTCCGGAAAGAAAACGCCGGAGATTTTGTGCGCACAGCTCCAGTATTTTTTCCAGTGTCGCTTCCAGTTCAAAGCCCCCGGACACATGGGGTGTGATCACCACATTTTTTGCATCCCACAGCGGGTGCTTCGGCGGCAGCGGCTCCGGCTCTGTCACATCAAGACAGGCGCCGCCGAGGCGGCCGGCATTTAATGCCTCGCACAGCGCCATGGAGTCCACCGACATCCCGCGGCCCACATTGATCAGTACGGCCGTCGGCTTCATAAGCGCCAGCGTCTCCCGGCAGATCACATGGCGGGTCCGGTCATAGCCCGGCAACGCCATTGCCACAATGTCTGCCCTGGGAAGCACAGCATTAAGGGCATCCATCGTATACTGTTCCCCGACAAACTCCGGCTTTGGCACCGCATGTCTGCGGATGCCGATCACATAGCTCCCCATGGCGGCCATCTTCTGCGCAAATGCTGTTCCAATATCTCCCAGTCCGATCACAAGCGTTGTGGAGCCGCAGACCGGCTGCATCGGCTCCAGCTTTTTCCACTGATGCTCCCGCTGCTGCATATAATAGCGCTCCAGATGCTTTTGCAGCATAAACAGCATTGCGATCATATGCTCAGAGATTGCCATTCCGTAAACGCCGGTGGCATTGGTCAGCACCGCGCCTTCCGGCAGGACGCCTTTTTTACAAAAGCCCTCGGTTCCGGCATTGTTTAACTGAAGCCAGCGCAGCTTCTTACATCCGGCGATTATCTTAGCCGGAAGATTTCCCAAAATCACATCGGCGGAAGCAGCCATTTCCTGGCTTACCTCACCGGCCGGGCAATACACAAGCTCATGGCCCGGCGCCGCCGCTGCAAACATCGCCCGGTGCCGTTCCTGCACCGGAAGTACAATTAAAATTCTCATCGTTTTCACCACTGCCTTGTTTCAAAATGATCGGGGTCCGTCCCAAAATGCATATCCCTGTTCAGTCCGTCCATACGTTCCATATCTTCCCGGCTCAGCTCAAAGTCAAAAACAGCCGCATTTTCCTCAATCCGTGCCTTATGCACAGACTTTGGAATAACAATCCAGTTATTTTGAATCTCCCAGCGCAGCACGATCTGTGCCGGCGTTTTATTATAGCTGGCAGAAAGGCTTGCAATCAGCGGATCATCAAGCACCTTTCCCCTTCCTAAAGGCGACCAGGCTTCCATGGCAATACTTAAATTATTGCAAAACGTTTTTAACGGCTTCTGGTTCAGATATGGATGGCTTTCCACCTGGTTCACGGCCGGAACGACGGTGGCTGCAGCCAGGACACGCATCAGATGCTGCATATGGCAGTTGCTCACCCCGATGGCACGGGCCCGTCCTTCCCTGTAAATTTGTTCAAGTACCTTCCAGGACTGCTCCAGCGCTTCCGATACCGGCCAGTGGATCAGATACAGATCAACATAGTCGGTTCCAAGACGCTTTAAGCTGTTTTCAAAAGCCTCCATCTGGGTTCCGTTTTTCATATCATCATTCCACAGCTTTGTCGTAATAAAAATTTCTTCTCTTGGAATACCGCTTTCCCGGATGGCCTCACCGACAAGGTCTTCGTTCTGATACAGCGCAGCTGTATCAATATGACGGTAACCGGCGGCAAGGGCAGCCTTCACAGCCTGCTTTGTATCACTTCCGGACTTGTACACGCCAAGACCGAGTACCGGCATTTTCACACCGTTATTTAAAATTTTATATTCCTGCTCCATTACTGCTATGCTCCTTTTGGCTTAACTTTTTATTTACAGATTTACTTCCGCCCAAATTTATACGGCATCCGAAAATACCGTAAACTATTTTACCTCAAACGTCAGCATGGCGCCATAGTCCCGGAGCCATTTCCGGCATTGCTTATAATCCGGACACAGACGTGCCACATGCGCCCAGAAGCGGGGCGAATGATTCATCTCTTTTAAATGGCACAATTCGTGGATAACAACATAATCCAGGATTTTTAAAGGCGCCATAATCAGCTTCCAGTTCAGCCGCAGCTCCCGGCGGCTATTGCAGCTTCCCCAGCGGCTTTTTTGTTCCCGGATCAAAATCCGGGCAGGCTGCTCGCCGAGAAGCCCGCCATAATGCATGGCCCGCCGGCACACAAGCTTTGCGGCATTTTCCCGGTACCACAAAAGTACCGCCGCCTTCATCGTTTCCATATCTACCACCGGTGTCTGGATCGTCAGACTGTCCGTATTAAGAAACACACAGACACGGCGCACATTGGCATCATACTGCACATGCAGCGGATAGGCTTTCCCGAGATAGTAAAACGGCTCGCCCTGGGCAAAACGGTGAATAATCTTCATTTTTGCCGCCGCTTTCGCCGCACCGGACTTTTCTCTTATCCAGTCTGCCTTTTTTAACACCATGGCGGCAATCTGCTCCCGTGTGACAAACCTTGGCGCCCGCACGATCACCTGGCCTTCATCGCCGATATGGATACTCAGCGTCTTTCGGTCCATGCGTGTCAGTTCAAAATCAATACGCCCCGCGGCGTCGGTCACAAAATCCGAGATGACGGAAGCTTCCGGCCGGCCGCTCATCGAATCTCAACCTGGCAGGCCGCCATCGCCTTCAGGGCGTTCTCATGGCTTTCAGGTGTCACCCCGGCACAGCATGTACTGTCCACAGAAATCTTTGTGTCCGGCAGCGCTGCCTTTAAAAGCAGGGCGTTGGAGATCACACAGATGTCCGTGCACAGCCCCACAAGCTCAATCTCGTCGATGGGCGCAGCCTTCTGGATAGCGCTCAGGCATCCGGCAAGCCCAAGGGAGCCGAAGGTCGGTTTGTCAAAGATCATACTTTTGCGCTCTGCCGCAAGCGCTGCAATATCTTTTTGCAGCTCCCACCCGTGCGTATGGATCAGGCAGTGTTCCACCGGAAGATTGACACCCTCCTGCGTCTTAAGATACGTTTCATCGTGCGTATCCCGCGTATAAAAAATCTGTCCTTTAAAATTTTTGATTTTTTCGATCACCCGCAAAACGATTGCCTGTGCCTGAGGCGTCCCAAGGGCGCCATCAATAAAATCATTCTGCATATCGACAACAACAAGCATTTTGCTCATAAACAATCCTCCTCTAAGCTTTTCACCGCCGCGGCCAAAAATTCAGGCAGGCCATGATGCCAAAAGTAAACGATACCGTCCACCCGGCCCTTTTACAGCAGCATTTCCACAATATAGACCACAGCAATGGCAGCAACGGCAACAATGACAAGACTTCTTCTGAAATATCCCAGCGCGATGGCTGTAATAGTACCTGCAGCCGCAGAGATATAATGTCCGGTAGAAGCAAAAATTTCCGGAAAGGTCAGCGCCCCCAAAACGGCATAGGGCGTATAGTCCAGAAAGGAACGCCAGAAAGGGGAACGTATTTTTTTGCGGAAAACAGTGACCGGAAGCACTCTCGGAATGTACGTTACAAGCGCCATCACAGCGATGCACAATAAAATCCGTCCGGTACTCACGCCTGATCACCTCCCGCTCCATCAGCTGTCACGATCTCATCTTTGCCAGCAGTCTCTCCGTCCTCCTCCGGCTTTGGGAAAAGCCAGGCTCCCAGCGCAGCGGCAGCCACCGTGGCGATAATAATCCGAAATCCGGAGGACACAAAAGCAAATACCGGCACATATTTTAAAATGCATGTCACAGCTACCGCGACGATGATCACCAGACATACTTTAAGCGAATCTCTTGCCGCTGGAACAATCAGCGCGATAAACATGGCATACAGGGCAATACCCATGGCATTTTGAAGGGCTTGCGGAAGTATTGAAGAAATACAGCATCCGCATATTGTGCCAAGATTCCATCCGGCCACCGGGAGCAGGATCAGTCCGAACATATAGCCGGCCTTAATCGGCGGCCGCTGCATCGAAGCCACCACAAACGTCTCATCCGTAATGCCAAAAGCAAAGATCAGCCGCTGCCAGACCGGAATCCTTCCGTCAATCTTCTGGGACAGCGCCAGAGACATGAGCATATATCGAAGATTGATCACCAGTGTTGTCAGGCCAATCTCGCCGTAACCGGCGCCGGCCAGGATCAGGTTCATCCCGGCAAACTGCCCTGCACTTGTGAGATTCGTCAGTGAAATTAAAATACCTGCCCATACAGGCAGGCCTCCGGCCACCGTCAGCAAACCGAAAGTAAAAGACACCGGAAAATAACCCAGCCCTATGGGAAACCCCTGTTTTAATCCATATCGAAATGCGTGCTCCCTCTGCACACTCCTCACCCGCTTCTTTATATTTTCGTAACTATTCAGCCATGCGGCCGTTTTATCCGGAAAGCTGCGCAGACTTGTCTGCCGCAGCTTGACTGGATAAACGGACATACGGCGCTTAGCCGTAATCGAGCGTTTCGCCGCATATGCGGCGGATAGCTGCCCCGGCAGCGTAAACGCGAGATGCATGGCTGAATTTCTTTCCCACGGCCCTGCGGCCGTTTTATCCGGAAAGCTGCGCAGGTAAGCCTGCCGCAGCTTGACTGGATAAACGGACATACGGCGCTTAGCCGTAATCGAGCGTTTCGCCGCGCAAGCGGCGGATAGCTGCCCCGGCAGCGTAAACGCGAGATGCATGGCTGAATCTCTTTCCCACGGCCATGCGGCCGTTTTATCCGGAAAGCTGCGCAGACTTGTCTGCCGCAGCTTAACAGGGCTGCCGTCTGAAGACAGGCGTCTCCAGGCGGCAGCCCCTTAAAACGCTTCCGGGCACATGCCTTCGGCCCGGAACCTGCTCATTTAAGAAATGAAAGATCATAGTCCTTAAAGCGGACAGCCATATGGGCCTTAATAGCGGCCACACAGCCGTCAAAGCCAAGCTTGCTGCTGTCCAGACACAGATCATAATTGCGGGCATCATACCAGCTGTGTCCGGTATGATACTTATAATAGTCTCCGCGGTACTTGTCCGTTTTTTCAATAAATTTCTGCATTTCCCGGGGCGTCATACTGTTGCGCTCCATAGACCGCGCCAGGCAAAACTCCCTGGAACCGTGAACAAAGATGCTCAGGCAGTTTTCATTATCCCGGAGCACAAAATCCGCGCAGCGTCCGATAATGACACAATTCTCACTGGCTGCCAGCTCCTTGATAATCTTTGCCTGGTAGTTAAACAAATTATCATCGGAGACGAAGCCTTCGCTTTCCGGCGGAAGCAGTTCACCGTCATAAATCTTTTTAATATTGGCCATTTTCTGTAAAAAGCTGCGGCGCACGCTCTCATCGACCTGGCCGAAAAGCTTTTCGTTAATCCCGCTGTCCTCAGATGCCATACGGATCAGCTCCCGCCCGTAGCAGTTAAAGCCCAGCTCCTTCGCCAGCATATGACCGACTGTCTTGCCGCCGCTGCCATACTGCCGGGCGATCGTAATGACAATATTTTTCTTTTCCATGAACATCCCTCCTGTTATTCGCCAAGATAAGCCTTTTTAACAGAATCATCATTCATCAGGTCTTTGGCATCGCCGCTTAAGGTAATCCTTCCGGTTTCCAGCACATAGGCCCGGTCCGCAATCGCCAGCGCCTTTTTGGCGTTCTGCTCCACAAGAAGCACCGTGGTGCCGGCCTTGCTCACATCCTCAATGATCTTAAAGATTTCATTGACAAAAATCGGCGAAAGTCCCATCGACGGCTCATCCATGAGAATGATCCTCGGCTTGCTCATGAGCGCCCGGCCCATGGCAAGCATCTGCTGCTCGCCGCCGCTTAACGTACCGGCCAGCTGGTTGCGGCGCTCCTTAAGCCGCGGGAAGCGGGAATAAATCATCTCCAGGGACGCTTCGATCTCTTTTTTATCCTTGCGCGTGTAAGCGCCAAGCTTAAGGTTTTCCAAAACGCTCAGCTCGGCAAATACCCGGCGGCCTTCCGGCACATGGGCAATCCCCCTGGACACGATCTTATGTCCGGGCAGCTTTGTAATCTCCTGCCCCTCAAAAAAGACCTGTCCGGCTCTCGGCGCAATCAGCCCGGTAATCGTATGCAGGATCGTCGTCTTTCCGGCGCCGTTGGCGCCGATAAGCGCGATTACTTCGCCCTCGTTAACCTCAAAGGATACGCCTTTGATCGCCTGGATCACACCATAAAACACTTCAAGATTTTTTATTTCAAGCATTGCCATCTGTTTCCTGCCTCCTACTCTCCAAGATATGCCTTAACGACCTTCGGGTCGCCTAAAACCTCACTGGTATTTCCCTGTGCGAGAACCGTTCCGAAATTCAGTACGGTCAGCGCCTCGCATATACCGGAGACAAGCTTCATATCATGCTCGATGAGCAAAATGGTCATCTCAAATTTTTCCCTGACAAAACGGATCGTTTCCATCAGTTCTTCAGTCTCATTGGGGTTCATGCCGGCTGCCGGCTCGTCTAAAAGCAGCAGCTTCGGGTCTGTTGCCAGCGCACGGGCGATCTCCAGCTTGCGCTGCTTGCCGTAGGGCAGGTTGGCAGCCATGTTTTTCGCCTCGCCGTCAAGGCCAAACACTCCCAGAAGCTCCATGGCATGTTCATCCATGGCCTTTTCCACCCTGCGGTAGGCCGGGAGCCTTAAAATACCGGTCAGAAGATTGTATTTATAATGATTATGAAGCCCGGCCTTTACATTATCCAGCACCGTCATATTTTTAAACAGACGGATGTTCTGGAACGTTCTGGCGATCCCCGCCTTATTGATCTCCACCGTCTTTTTTCCGACAATATTCTCGCCGTCCAGACGGATGATGCCTTCCGTCGGGCGGTAAACGCCGGTCAGCAGGTTAAATACCGTCGTTTTTCCGGCGCCGTTAGGACCGATCAGGCCGTAAAGCTGCCCCTTCTCAATCGACATATCCAGACTGTCCACGGCCCGCAGGCCGCCAAAGGAGATTCCAAGATTGCGAACTTCAAGTAATGCCATAGCTTACGCCTCCTTTGAAACTTCAGTGGATTTGCGCATATTTTTGCGAGCAACAAGCTTTGCCTTCAGCGCGGAATTGTTAAAGAGCATCATTGCGATCAAAACGATCGAATATACGAGCATACGGTAATCTGCCACACCGCGCAGTACCTCCGGAAGCAGGGTAAGGATCACCGCCGCGATAATGGAGCCGCGGATGCTTCCCATACCGCCTAAAACGACCATAACAAGAAATTCGATGGACTGATTATAATCAAAATTACCAGGCTTGAGGATACTGATATTGTGTGCATAGATCACACCGGCCACGCCTGCAAAAAATGCGGAAATAACAAAGGCCATGACCTTATACTTGCTGATCTTGATCCCCGCGGCCTCCGCGGCAATATAATTATCACGGATGGCGCAGATTGCCCGGCCCTGACGGGAATTGACGAGATTCGCCACCACAACGATGACAATCAGCATCAATATAAATACAAGGGTAAAATTCCGGTAGGTCGTCAGCATCGGAATACCGGAAAGACCGCCGGCGCCGCCGGTGATCCCAAGGGTATTAAAAATCGACTTGATGATCTCACCGAAGCCCAGTGTTACAATCGCCAGGTAGTCGCCTCTCAGGCGCAGTACCGGCACACCGATGATCACGCCGGCCAGTGCCGCCGTCACGCCGCCGATCACAAGTCCCAGCGCCAGTGCCAGCCATGACGGCAGCGGCACATTTAAGGTGACAAGTGCTCCCGAATAGGCGCCCACAGACATAAATGCCGCATGTCCCAGCGTCAGTTCGCCAAGGAAGCCGACGATCAGGCACAGAGAAACGGCCAGCATCACATTGGTACATACCGGAACGATCATTGACAGGAACTGCCGTCCGATCCAGCCAAACTGAATCGCCATCATCACAAGCGCGTAAATAAGGACAGCAATGATCACATTAATCAATAATTTCTGATATTTTTTATGCTTCATCTGTCTCACCTACACTTTCTCAATACGGATCTTGCCAAGCAAGCCGGATGGCTTCACTAACAGCACGATTACAAGCACGCCGAAAACGATCGCATCCGACAGCTGCGTGGAAATATAAGCCTTTGAAAGACTCTCGATGATTCCAAGGATAATTCCGCCAAGCATCGCTCCGGGCACACTGCCGATACCGCCAAGTACCGCCGCCACAAACGCCTTGATACCAGGAAGCGCCCCCAGTGTCGGCTGTAATGACTCATACTGGCAGATAAATAAAAGTCCCGCGATGGCTGCCAGGGCTGAACCGATGGCAAAGGTCAGGGAAATCGTACCATTGACACTGATACCCATAAGCTCTGCCGCCCCCTTATCCTCGGAGACTGCACGCATGGCCCGTCCGGCCTTTGTCCGGTTAATAAATAACGTCAGCGCGATCATAGAAATCGTTGTTACAACCAGGGTAACGATCGTAATGCCGGAAATATGGATGCCGGCGATTTGTACCGAAGGTACTTTGATGATCGAGCCAAAGGGGATCGGTGTAGCCTTGAAAATAAGCAGTGCAAGATTTTGCAGCAGGAAGCTGACACCGATCGCTGTAATGAGCACGGCCAGAGGCTGTGCATTACGCAATGGTTTGTATGCCACTTTTTCGATAACGACGCCGAGCACCACGCATACAACGACCGAGAGAAGGACCGCTGCCACTGCCGGGAGCCCTAAGATACCGTAAAAGACATACAAAGAATACGCGCCTACCATGATAATATCGCCATGGGCAAAATTGATCATCTTTGCAATACCATACACCATCGTATAGCCAAGGGCAATCAGCGCGTAAATACTGCCGGTCCGCAGACCGTTAATCAACTGTTCGACAATGTTTATTAATAAATCCATCGCCCTCCGCCTTTCTTTGTATTCTACGTCATCATTATCTGATAAATCGAAGAAAAATGCAACTAAAAAATGGAGACGACATGTTTATTTACACGCCGTCTCCAAAACATTTGAAAAATCCGTAACGATTCACAGCTTACTCGGCTGCGGATTCATCTGCGGCCGCAGTCTCAGAAGCTGCAGACTCATCTGCGGCAGAAGCATCTGCACTGTCGCTTCCGTATACCGTATAAGCGCCATCCTTGATCTGGATAAATTTTGCGCCCTTGTTCGGTTCACCTTCCGGTGTAAAGGAGATGCCGTCGCCTGTAAGGCCATCCACTGAAATTTCTGTCATCGCTGCGATCATTGCATCGCTCTCAATGCTTCCGGCTTTCTCCATCGCTGCTTTGACCACATAAACCGCATCATAGGCATCTGCTGCGAACTGATCCGGAGTTGCATTATAGGCAGCTTCATATTCGCTGACAAAGTTCGCAACATTTTCCTGGGTATCTGCGGAGAAGAAGGAGCTTAAGAAAATCGCGCCCTCTACTGTGGATGCATCGGTAACAGTTCCAAGTACACCGTCCCATCCGTCGCTTCCGAGGAACGGAATATCAAGGCCCATATCAGCAGCCTGCTTTGTAATATAGGTTGCTGCCTGGTAGTAGCCGCATACGATGATGACCTCGGCATCCGTGCCTTTGATCTTTGTGAGCTGGGAGTTAAAATCGACATCGGCATCACCGAAGGCTTCCTCGGCAACAACCGTTCCGCCAAGCTCTTCAACCTTTGAAACGACACCGTCTTTAATACCTGTGCCGTAGTCGCTGGAATTGCTGTAAAGCACAGCGACATTTTTAACACCCATATCGTTCATGGCAAATTCAGCCAGTGTATTTCCCTGGAGTGTATCGGTAAAGCAGATACGGAATGCGTTGGGGTTCTTGACGCAGTCCACACCGGAGCCGGACGGCGTAACAACTAAAAGATTATCGGCCATGGTCAGATCGGCAATCGCCATGCAGCAGCCTGTCGTCGTTGCGCCCACAAGTGCCTGGATGTTCTTATCCATAAGACTGTTGTATGCGCTTACAGCCTTGTCCTCTGTGGCCTCGTCATCTGCAAATTCAAGCTTTAAAGAATAAACGGTGCCGCCGACATTCACACCGCCGGCTTCATTGATCTCTTTAATGGCAATCTCACTGCCCTGCTTTACAGAAATACCATAAGAAGCGGCAGAACCGGTCAGCGGCCCCATGCCTCCGATCACAAACTCTGCTGTGGCGCCCTCGGCAGAGGATGCTGTGCTCTGCGCATCAGCTGCTGTGGACTGTCCGCCGGCGCTGCCGGTATCTGCGGTTGCTGAACCTGTACTATTTCCGCCGCAGGCAGCCATCGATAATACCAAAGCCGCCGCAAGGCCTGTACTCATCATCTTTTTCATCATGCATATCCTCCTGATTGGCTGTCCCTGGCCCATGGCCGGGCAGCAAAACTTTTTGTGCGATACGCCCGGAGGCGGTGCTTCGTGCCAGTGGCACCCGTCCTGCACCAACCGAAGATGAGAACCGCCGTGCTTGCACAAGCGGGCATCCCTCGGGCAACGGTCATCGAGCGGCAACGCCGCGAGATGAGCGAGGTATCGCGATAATCGGGTGAGGGAAGGAATCTTCCCCTATCTGATTTTCATATCATACTTCCTTTTTTTAACTTTGTCAACGTTTTTTCATCGCCACCGCCCCGGGAGCGGCCTTGTTTTTTGCAAAGCGCTCTGCTATACTAAGGATAAAAGTTCACCGAAGAAAGGAATGGTTTAACGATGAATAATTATTTAATTACCGGGCTTGCCCATATCGGCATCATGACCGATGATCCTCAAAAATGTGCAGATTTTTATGTGAAGTATCTTGGTTTTAGCCCCTTCTATACTTATGCTAATGACGATGTCCAGCTTGTATTTGTCGAAAACGGCGGCTGTGTTATTGAATTTGTCCGCGCGGCATCTGAATATACTGCCGGTACTGTCAACCACATCGCGCTTGAGGTTCAGGGCATCGAAGCACTTGTAGAAAATCTGCGCGCGCAGGGTATTGTATTTGAAACCGAAGAAATCACAAAAATGCCGGACTTTTTCCCAAATGGCGTGAAAAATATTTTCCTTACAGGGCCGGCCGGCGAACGCATCGAGCTGTTTGACTACTCCAGATAACCGGTGCCGGAGGCCAGCATGAAGTACTATTTTATCGTGAATCCCCATGCCCAGACCGGGTCAGGGAAGCGCATCTGGCAGCAGCAGCTCCGCCCGTATCTTCAAAGCAGCCGTTCCCGCTGGAAGCTTTTTTACACCCGCTATGCCGGGCATTGTACCCAGATCGTCCGCCAGCTCACCAATGCGCCAAAGGAGCCGGTGACGCTGATTATCCTCGGCGGCGACGGCACGTTAAACGAGGCGCTGTGCGGCATCATTGATTTTCAAAACGTAACGCTTGGGTACATTCCCGCCGGCTCGAGCAATGATTTTGCGCGGGGTATACGTTTAAAGGGTACGCCTGTGGAAATGCTTGACAATATACTGAAAAAAAAGCACGAGACCTGGCTGGATTTCGGCGTCGTCCAGGCTCCGGGAAAGCAGCCAAAGCGCTTTATCGTCAGCTCCGGCATTGGTTTTGACGCCTACGTTACCGACGAGGCGCTCCACTCGCCGCTCAAAAAAGTGCTCAATGCCGTCCATCTCGGAAAGCTGACCTATGCGCTTATTGCCCTTGGACAGCTCATAAAAATCCCGCTCCAGACAGTTAAAATCACACTTGATGATACACGGCAGCTGTGTTTTTCCAGATTTTACTTTGCTTCCAGCCATAATCTGCCCTATGAAGGCGGCGGCTTTAAGTTCACTCCAAAGGCAGACCCTGCGGATGGAAGGCTCCATGTCTGCGCAGTCCACGGCCTGCCAAAGCCTGCGATCCCTCTGCTGCTGCCTACCGCTTTTTTCGGCGCGCATGTACATCTTCCCGGAGTGGAAAGCTTCACATGCAAAAAAATGCATATTGTTTTAGAGCATCCTTATCCGGTGCACGCCGACGGCGAATCCTATCATCCCCGTCAGGAAATCGATGTCTGGTGCGAGCCCCAAAAGCTGCATTTTGTGTACTAGCGTAAGACATTAAACGTAGGGACACGCTTTTTATTTTGTATATTCAAACAGGCGCATGGCGTGTGATTGAACACACGCTGTGCGCCTGTTTTTACATCATTAAATCCATTTTTCGGGTTATGCTCACACGGCAATTTCCGCCAGCTTAGCCTGAGTCACCAACAGCAGATCACCGGGGGCGATCACGATCGTAGAGCCGATACGCCCGCCGCTCACCGCGACCGTATCAAAGTCCATGATTCTTTTGTCCATAACCGTCACATAAGCCTTTTTCATGCCCAAAGGACTGCATCCGCCCCGGACATAACCGGTAATTTTAAGAATGTCCTTCACATGGATCATTTCTACCGACTTCTCGCCCACAGCCCGGGCTGCAGCCTTTAAATCAAGCTCCATCGCCACAGGAATGACAAAAACATAATAATTTTTACTTTTTCCTTCTGTCACCAGTGTCTTAAAGGAACGCTCCGCGGGGATGCCGGTCTTATCGGCCACCGCCATACCATCGGTAAACACATCACATTCATACTGGATGACCTTGTAGGACAGCTTCTGACGGTCTAAAAGACGCATCGCATTCGTCTTGATCTCTTTTGCTTTTGCCATCAGGATTCACTCTCTGCTACCGCATCGCCAAACTTTATCGTCTTTGTCCAAGATATAAAATCCGGCTGATATTTTTCAAAATTGTCGGTTTCGCAGGCATACTGCACAAGCCAGAATGCATCCGGCCCTTTCGTCACAGTGGCCATATAGCTGATGTCCTGATCCTCAACCGTCATCTCATAGACAAAATACTGAACGCCGTCCTGCTCTGTAAGCGCAACGTCCAGACTGTTATTATCGATTACGACCTGCGCATAATCCGCTACTGACGAATCCGCATTCAGATCAAGTCCTGCATTTTCAAGGTCCGTAAAGCCCTCCTTAAGGACAGTCACCACTGCTGTACGGCTCTCATACGCTGCTGTCTGTCCATCTACCGATGTTTCTTTGAAATTTCCCGGCAAGGAGAAGGTCATCCCTGCCCCGGTATCAAAGGTCTTCATCGATGCCGAGCATCCTGCGAGAAGCCCTGCCATCAGTGCCAGTGCGCCAATCAGTGATAATAGCTTTCTCATTCGCAATCCCTCCATATATTTTTTATGATCATCCTAACTATAACGCAAATTTCATGCAGTGTCAATGAAACATCCGGGCGCAGGGCTTTGTACCCGGATATTAATGATGTTGGGGGCAAAAGGTCTTTTTCCCCATGGTGCAAATCCACAGTGGAAAATCTCAGGCAGATGGAGTACAATAAAGCTAATGATTTTTCACAAAAGGAGTTTTCCATGAAAATTGCAGCAATTATTGAAGAATTTAACGATTTTACAGGCGAACATGAACAGCTGATCGCCAATGTCCGCCGCTTAAGCCAGGCCGATGTCCTGATTGCCGTCATGAGCGGTGATTTTATACAGCAGGGTGTGCCGGCGCGGCAGGATAAATTTACGCGGGCCCGCAGAGCCATCGCTGCAGGCGTCGACCTGGTCATCGAGCTTCCGGTATACTGTACGCTTTCAAGTCCGGACACTTATGCCTATGCCGCAGTCTCCACGCTGGAAAGCCTGCACTGTGTCGATGAGCTTTATATTGCCTGCGGCGGTGACGGGCCCAGGCTCTTGCCGCAGGTCGCCCGTTTTCTTTTCATTGAAAGCAGAGACTACCAGCTCCGTCTGAAGTCGCTGCGCACCGGGGGGCTGTCCTTTTATGACGCCCAGGCCGCAGCTGTCGGCTATGCGATTCCCAAAGCCAGTACGATGCTTAAAAATCCGGTCAATATTTTTGCCGCCGAGTATCTAAGAGCGCTTAAACGTATTTACAGCCGTATCCGTCCGTGCTTTGTCCAGGCTGACGGACTGTCGCCGTTAAGCCAGACAGACACATCCACAGCTGACAGCGCCTATTTATCGGCCCTGCTTCGTTACGAGCTTATGACTGGCCGAAGAAATATGGACGAAATTTACGGCGGGACATCCATGCTCACAAAACGTATTATCCGCGCCCAAAACGGCCATGAGCAATTTAACGAATTTGCCGGTCAGCTCAAAACAGCGACACGTTCTCAGGCCAATATCCGCCGCTATCTGCTCAATTATATTTTAGACGTGCGCAAGGCAGATATTGCCATTTGCCGTCTGTACAGCTTTACGCCTTACCTGCGTATCATCGCAATCCGGCCGGAAGCAGCCGCTGCCCCCGGGTATATCCAGTCACATACGCGTACACCGGTATTTATAGACCGCGAAGACGCCGCCCAAAATACAGCCTCCATAAAAGCTGCCTGCGATCCGACGCCCTGTACTGCACAGCAGCCTGTTTTGGAAATGCCAAAGCTGGATGCAGCAATCGCCATGCTGGCAGATTTTGATAGCCGCGCCCACAAACTTTACAGGCTGGCATTTCCGCAGAATATGTCCTGCATGTAACGGACGGCAGCGCAGGATGTCCGTCTGGGCAAACGGCTGCTCTTACAGAACAGTCGTTCTTATATAACGATAAACGGCTGCTCTTATATATAGGTTCAGGGAGGGATCGTCAATGACTGAAGAAGAAAAAGCGTTAGCCGGAAAGATTTTTAATCCGTGCCACTCTGAGTTTGCAGCCATTAAAGCAATGGCGCATAAATTATGTACGGACTATAATTTAAGCTATGAAACGGAGACGCAAAAGCGGGAGCAGATTTTAGAACAGCTTTTGGGAAGTAAAGGAAGCAATGTCTTTTTTCAGGGACCGATCTTTTTTAATCATGGCAATCATACATTTATTGGCGACGGCTTTTTTGGAAACTACAATATCTGCATCCAGGACGACGCCAAAGTGACCATTGGCCGCCATGTCATGTTCGGCCCCAACTGTACGCTGGCCACACCGTATCATCCGCTTATTGCCGACGAACGCCGGTACCGGATCAATGACAGCGGGGAGCTTTACGGGCCCTGTATGGCAAGCCCCATCGTGATTGGCGATGATGTCTGGCTTGCAGCCAACGTCACCGTATGCGGCGGAGTTACCATTGGCTGCGGCTCGGTCATCGGTGCCGGCAGCGTCGTCACCCGGGATATTCCCGAAAACGTCATTGCTGCCGGCGTGCCCTGCCGTGTCCTTCGCAAGATCACGCCAGAGGACAGCATCCGGCTAAAGCCATGGCTTTTTAATGACAATAGCGTCGATGTACAGGGGGACAATACGCTTTAAGGCGTGTTGCCCCTTATACGCCGGCGCTAACCATGAATCAGCCGCAAAAGTGTCTGGTATAAAATTTCAAAATTGATCGGCTTGGAAATATGCGCATCCATGCCGGCTTCCGTGGTCGCCGCAATGTCCTCTGCAAAGGCATTGGCTGTGACCGCGATGATCGGCACGCGCTTTGCATCCCATCGGGGCAGTGCCCGGATTTCCCGGGCAGCCTCACAGCCGTTTTTCTCCGGCATCTGCATATCCAGCAGCAGCGCGTCAAATTCTCCCGGCGCGCTTTTCATAAACAAATCAGCCGCTTCCTGTCCGTTCCACGCCTGTACGACCAAAGCGCCCTGATCCTTAAGCATCTCCGCAGCAATCTCCATATTAATTTCATTATCCTCAGCAAGGAGTATTTTACAGCCCGCAAGAAGCCCTGTCTGCGGCGTCCCGGCATCCCCTGCCTTTGCAGGCGCCGCCGCGCCGGATAGAGTCTCTGCGGCTTCATCCGCCGTCATCTGCGGTCCTAAAGCTTCCACGGCGGATGGCAGTGCTGTGGTACCCTCCGTCATCTGCGGTTCCGAAGCTTCCGCGGCGGACCGTACCTCGACAGACTGTATTTCTGTGTCCGCATCCGCCGCGCTGTGTTTTGCTTCCGTCTCAGAAACGACGGGCAGCGGCAATGTCACGGTTATACATGTCCCGGCCCCGAGGCGGCTATCCACATGGATTTCCCCGTCCATTCTTGAAACAATGCTTTTAACGATCGGCATCCCGAGTCCGGTTCCCGAAACATTTTTGGCGCCGAAGCGGGTCTCCCGCTCATAGGGCACAAAAAGCTTCTCCAGAAATTCCGGGCTCATCCCGGCGCCGTCATCCCGGACGACAAACTGGAACTTGCTGTGGCGCAGCCGGTCCAGTTGTAAAACATGGACGCTGATATGACCGCCCGGAGGTGTAAACTTAAAGGCGTTGGATAAAAGATTGTTCATCACCTGCGTTAAACGAAAGGCATCACCCATGACCATCCGGTCATAAATGTCAAGCTTCACCTCATACTGCTTTTTCTCCCGTTCGGCCTGATGGCAAAAGACACCGGCAGCCGCCTCAATACACTGCTTTAGATCAAAGCAATTCTGATCCAGTGTGATTCCTGCCTGTTCCAGCCGGGACATTTCCAAAATATCATTAATCAGTCCAAGAAGCTGCCTGCTGGAATAATTAATCTTTTCCAGATCAGCTTCCAGCTTCTCCGGTGATGCCAGATGCTTTTTAGCCAGCTCCGACAGTCCGATAATGGCATTTAAGGGCGTCCGCATATCATGAGACATTGTGGAGAAAAAACGTTTTTGGGACTCCTCGCTGTTTTTTGCACTTTCCAGGGCATTTTTCAAAAGCTCCATCCGCTCATAATGGCGTTTGCGCTCTTCTCCGACTTCCTTAAAGCACAAAACGACCTCCCCGCGGCTTAACGATTCGTCAAACAGCATATGCACCGACACCCACCGGTACTCCTGTCCAAACCGGCGCAGAAAATCGCCGCCAAAGTCGCGGACGCGTTCTTTGACAAGGGCACGGATATTTTCAATCGAAAAGCTTTCGATAAAATCATCAAAGGCCGCCTTTTCGATCACCTCGCCGGCAGTGCGGATAAACCGGTCATAATCCCCGTGGTTTTCCAGGCGGAGGCGAATATCGTCCGAAGCCTTGATCATGTCATAGGTTTCATCATGAATATTGACACGGTAGATCGCATAGTAGGAATTTCCCAGCACACGCACCGTCTCGTTCGTTTTCTCCATATTGCGGTTTAAGCGGTACTGCCGGATGCTTATCAGCACGGTAAAGGTTAAAAAGGCAAGAAATACCGCCGTCAGTACCAGCGCCAGCCACCTTAAGTCACTTAAGATCGTCCGGTAAGGAATCGTAACGATCGACAGCCATCCGTTAGCTGCCTCATTGTAATAAACACCGCGGTGATAGCCGTCAGGATCCGTAATCGATGCCTCCCGGTGGTCAAATGAACCATCCTCGATTGCCTTTACAATACCCGTCACATAGTCCTGCAATTCCTCATCCGAAAGATCAAGGTCACTTTCCGCATATAAAATCCGGCCGGCACGGTCGCACAGGTAATAGGAGCTGTCATCGGGAAGGATCATCCGATTGGAAGATACATGGAAATTTTCGGGGTACACATCAAAAGCAAGAACCGTATCTGTATCTGCACAGCGGACAGCAATCGTAATAACCGGTTTGCCGCTCATCGAATCGGCATAAGTATCTGTAAAAATAATATCGCCGTCCGCGGCCAGCGCATCCTTGTACCAGTCCGCCTGCCACGGGTCAAAGTCCGCATTGCCGTCCCTTGGCGTTGCCGCCACGATCTTCCCGTCCACCACCGCGTAAGGATCGATCACGCCCTCTCCTGTGAGATTGATAATGTTGGCAAAAAATTCCCCGAGCCATTGGGACAGCTCTTCATTTCCGGCGCCGCTTTTAAGCTCGCGCTCCATGGAATTGGCCCCGTAGGCAATTAGAATCCGGTAACCGTTAATGCTGCGTTCCTCTTCCAGGGAATAGCTCTGGGAAAGTGCCTGTCCCATCTGGCGGGTATTGTTTAAAAGGCTTTCCTGGAGTATGTGGAGGCATACAATAGAAATCCCCAGAAATATAAGAATAATACAAATATTGATGCCGGAAAGCCTCCATATCTTTTTCAGCGTATGACGCCGGCGTTTTTTATTTCTGCGCTTATTTTTCTCCTTCATCGCTGCTGCTCACCCTCTGCTCTAAAGCCTCGGCAGCTTCATATTCTTCCTTCACCTTCTGAAGCTCCGCCTTATCCTCCGGCCGGATGATCTGAATTGCCCGGCGCATATTATACAGTTCGACTTCCTTATGGCTTCCGCCGTCCTCCCCGTCCAGTGTCCAGGAAATTTCCTCTTCGCTTGAAAAATGGATGCGGCTGACCTTTGCAAAAAACATATACCGCTCATCGACCTTCTGCATCAGATAAGCGCTGACGATTGCCTGAAATTCAAACACATTTTTCGGCATACGCACAAGAAGCACCTCAAACAGGCCGTCATCCAGCTCCATCTCCCTGCCGCTGATGCTTTTGAAGCCGCCCACAGATACCGAATTGGTTACCATGCCATAGGCAAAGCTGTCCGTAATAACTTCGTTGTCAAATGTCACCGTCATTCGGTGGGGCGCGATGGTCGGCAGGCTCTTAAGCCCTTCCATCACATAAGCCAGATGTCCAAATGTATTTTTAAGCTGCTGCGGCGTCTGGTAGGATACATCGGTAAATGCGCCGAAGGCTGCCACATAGGCAAAATAACGGTCATTAAAAACACCTACATCCACGGCAAAGGGCACGCCGCTGAGCACATTGGCCGCTGCCTTGACCATATTGGATGAAATACCAAGACTTCTTGCAAAATCATTGGTCGTTCCGGCCGGGATATAGCCCAGCGGCGGATGGGCTTTAAGCTCCACAAGGCCGGAGACTACTTCATCAAGCGTACCGTCCCCGCCGCTGCACACGATCAGGTCAAAATCCTTTCCCCGGTCCCTGGCAACCTCATAGGCATCCTTTGCCGCCTGGGTCGTATGGACGGTCACGTCATAGCCGGCAGCTACAAACATATCAATGATTGCAGAAAAATGCGGCCGTATCTGATTTTTGCCGGACTTTAAATTTGAAATAAACAAAAGCCTTTTCACAGGCGTCCCTCCGATCTTTGCGGCCTTCGTGCCGTTCCCTTCGGTCTGTGCGTCTGCCGCCCGGACTCCCTGGGAGCGTACTGAAGGAGCACAATATTTTCAATACCTGCCGTCATCGGAAACATATCCACCGGCTGAATTTTCATGATCCTGTATCCGTCCCTGCACAGAGCCGTCAGGTCGCGTTTTTGAGTAACCGGATTACAGGATATGTAAATCACCCGATGCGGAGCAAGCTTTGCCAGCGCTTTTAAAAAACGTGGGCTGCTGCCGCTCCTGGGCGGATCCATGATGACAACATTATAATCGGATTGGCCCTCAAAATCAACCGCCACACGTTCCATATATTTTGTGGCATCTTCACATATAAAATGTACATTTTTCACATGATTATTCCGGGCATTCGCATTTGCATCGGCAACAGCCGAAGGATTTTGCTCCACGCCGGTCACGCTTTTGGCGTAAGCCGCCGCGACCAGGCTGATCGTCCCGGTGCCGCAGTAAGTGTCCAGTACCCGGTCATTTTTTGTAATTTGCGCCATTTCCATAGCCTTTGTGTAAAGAATCTCTGTCTGCGCCGGATTCACCTGGTAAAAGGATGACGGCGACATCAAAAACTTAAGTCCGCAAAGCTCGTCCATGATCACGCCGTCCCCGTAAATTGTTTTAAACTCCCGGCCAAGCACCATGCTTGTTTTATAAGGATTCAGGCTGTAAACGATCGAGCGGATCTGCGGAAAGCTTTCCAGCAGCCGGCTGCACAGTGCCCGGCTTTGCGGAAACTGAAACCGTGAGACGACAAGCACGACCATCATCTGTCCGGTCTTATGCCCAACGCGGATGAGGACATGACGCAAAAGCCCCCGGCCGGTATCTTCATCATAAGGCGCGATGTTAAGCGCTTCCATAGCCGCGCATATCCCGGCAATAACCTCATTGGCCGCCGTATTCTGGATCAGGCAGTCATGAATCTGAATCAGCTCATGAGAGCCTTCCCGGTAAATCCCGGCAATCACTTTTTTGCCGTGCCCGCGCCCGAAGGTCGCATGAACCTTATGGCGGTACCCGAGGGGACTTTCCATGCCGAGCACCGGCAAAACCGTACAGTCTCTCCCCATAAGCTGTGCCACCTGTTCCTGCTTAAAGCGAAGCTGCGCGTCATAGCGCATATGCCAGAGCTGGCAGCCTCCGCATTTTTCAAAATACGGGCAAACCTGCGTCTGACGTTGTCCGGATGGCTCAGACAGCGCTTCAAGCCGTCCAAACGTCTCACCTTTACGCCGGTAAAGCGATATTTCTCCCAGCTCTCCGGGCAGCAGCCCTTCTACCGGGATCATCGAATGATTAAAGCTAACAACGCCCCGGCCCTCATGATCAAGATACCTGGCCCGGACACGATATATTTTTTTGCTCATAATAATTCCTCAGCTTTCTCAAAAGTTCACAGCGGCCCGGCGTCCATCGCCCGCCGCCAAAGCGTTACTTAAGCTCTTTGTGCACCACAGCCCATGCCTGGCAGAGCCGTTCCAGAGAAAAAGCCGCGTTGGCCGGGCTGGTGGAAGGCAGCTTAACGCAGGGGCGTCCGGTCAGAGCTGCGCAGTATTTATTGTAAAGCTCCCATGCCTTGCCGCCATTGGCAAAAATCCCTGTTATCGGCGCACATTTTAAAATACGCGTCAGATCATTCGGTTTTACATTGCGTATGGAGCTGTCGCTGGAGCCGCAGATTTCACAGCTTTCGATCACATCCCACAGGGCAATATGATGCCGTATGAGCAGCGCCTTTTTTTCGTCAATGCTGCTTGGCAGCGGTTCCAGGGTCAGCGCTGAAATCACTTTCCAGAAACGGTTTTGCGGGTGATGATAAAAAAATCCCGCTTCTCTGGACTTCACTGACGGAAATGAGCCGAGGATGAGGACCTCAGATGTCCGGTCAAACACCGGCTCAATAGTATGGGCAGCCCGCACCGGCTGATAATTGTCTTTTGGCATGGTAATCTCCTCTGCAAATAAAAGCTCTATGCAAACAAAAAGCTCTACAACAAAAGATACCAGAATGACCGTTCATTCTGGTATCTTTCTTACTGGTAATATCTATGAAATCTCATGGGAATGAGCATCTCATGCACGGAAATAAAGCAGCCGCTGCCGGCTGCTTAAAAAGATCCATTATGAAAAGAGCATGTGCATCCTTAAACATCGAATGTAATGCTTTTACATCGGCTCTCCATCGACCGCAGAAATCCGGCATCCCATATCCAGGCAGGTCTCCTGACTTCAGATCAGCACCTGTCATGCCCCTTCTCAGCCGTCCGGCATTACGTTCTGAAAGCATCCATTCATAATAGATGTCTGTCTGAAATCATCCGAACGTAATCGATGCCCGAAGCCCAGCAATATGCTGTAAAGACTTCCGTTTCGGGCCAATGGTTATGCATGAAGGCTCCCTGTGCACAGTGACGGGATCGTTCCGGACTTCCACCGGATTCCCTTTCAATCTCTCGCGAGAACCTGGATACTATTTAGTTGGTTTTAACAATACCACGATTTTTAGTAAATGTCAATTAAACTTGAAAATTTTCTGAGCCAGATGATAGCCCTTTACGATTACAGGCTCAGCCCATCTTCCCGGAGGATTGCTCACGATGCCCCGGGCGCCAAAACGGATATGGCGGTACATCTTCGGATCACGCGCCTTAAAATCGCGCCAGAGCTTGTGCAGCTTTGCCCGGTTTTCTTCCGTACCGGAAATGATCAGCATGATCGAGGTCACACAGCAGATCATCGCCAGATACTTCATCATATATTTGGCCAGACGGCGGTTTTTCACATCCCCCGGCAGGCTGTATGCATTGATCATCAGGTTGTTGACATAAATCTGCTGATCGATACGTCCGATCATCACCTGCTCATTGACCGACTGGTCTGAACGGCCGATATAATAGCGGTACAGATCCACATCCATATAATACATCGTCTTCACATAAGGCAGCGGCACATATACAAAAAGATTGTCCACATAAAAGGTATGCTTTGGAAGAACGAGACCGCTGCGTCTTAAAACCTTCGTCCGGTAGATTACGGAATGCATCAGCAGGTTTTGATCCGGCCGGAAATGGCCGACGCGCTTCCATCCAAAAATACAGTTTTTCGGCAGGGCATTGGCGTAGCTTACGGTGTGGGACGTCTGATCCTCTGCATGTTCATATACATAATTGCAGATCATCATATCGACTCTGCGGCGCTGCTGACGGAACTCCTTTAGCTGGCTGATCACAGCCAGAAGGCTCTCCTTGTCCAGCCAGTCATCTGAATCAACAACCTTGTAATACATGCCCTTAGCGTTTACAAGCCCCGTATTGACCGCCTCTCCGTGGCCGCCGTTTTCCTGATGGATCGCCCGACAGATTTCCGGGTATTTCGCTTCATATTCATCGGCGATCGCCGGTGTGTTATCCTTTGCAGACCCGTCATCGACAATAAGAATCTCCGCATCATCCCCGGCCACAAGCAGAGAATCAATGCACTTTCTCATATATGCCTCCGAATTATAGCACGGAACGGCAAAAGTAATGATCTTCATTATGGACTTCCTTTCTTAACAAACGTTTTTCACAGGCAGAAAAAAGCTGCTGTTTAAGTATTATCATACCGTAAAAGTCTGGAAAACACAAGATTTTTTACCGCCAAAACAGCCAGCAGCACCACAATGTTGACGATCACAATACTTGCACCTGTGGGAAGGTTGACCACAAAGGATAAAAGGATGCCAAAGAAAAAGCAGACCATGGACAGCACGACCGAGGTGCACACGACCGCCTTAAAGCTTTTTACAAGCTTGCCCGCCGTCACTGCCGGGAAAATAATCAGGCTGGAGATCAGAAGGCTTCCCATCATGCGCATTCCAAGAACAACGGTCAGCGCTGTCAGCAGGGCGATGACAAACTGATAAAAGCTGACCCGGATGCCGCTTGCCCGGGCAAAGGTTTCATCACAGGTCACAAGGAACAGGCGGTTATAGCAAAGAACAAACAAAACGATGATCACGGCTGACAGAATCAGCGACAAAACTACATCTGTATCGCTGATTGCCAGAATACTTCCGAACATGTAGTCGCTCACATCGACATTAAAGCCGCCCGATACTGCTGTGATCACTACGCCGGTGGCAAGAGCTCCGGTAGCGACCATGCCGATGGCAATATCACCGCTGCTTTTTACCTTCTGGCTGTAAAACATAATGGCACAGGCTGCCACAATGACTATGGGGATCGATACGGACAGTACCGGCAGGCCCAAAGCCACCGCTAAAGCTGTGGACGCAAATCCCACATCGCCCAGCCCATGACCAATGAGCGAATAACGCTTCTGAACAAGGATTACACCCAGAAGCGCTGCACACAGAGCAATGAGCAGGCCGACGAGCAGCGCCCTTTGTATAAATGCATATGAAAACATTGTAAAAAGATCAGACATTGAGCAGTTCCCCCTTTACCGCAGCTTCTTTCCAGGCATCCACCGTACCGTCAAATTCAACGGTCTGGTTCATGACAATCACACGGCCGGCATAGCTTTCAACTTGCTCAAGATCATGGCTGGCCATGAGGATTGCGATATGCTCCTCTTTATTTAACCGGGCGAGCAGCTCGTAAAACTCCCGGGTAATGACAGGGTCAAGGCCGGCGCACGGTTCATCCAGCAAAAGCAGCTTCGGGCTCGTGCAAAATGCCCGGGCAAGCAAAACCCGCTGCTGCTGTCCGCCGGACAGATGTCCGATGCGCCGTGAACGGTAATCGGACACACCAAACATTTCCATTGCTCTTTGAGCAAGCTTTCGGTCTTGCTTTGTATAAAACGGCAGATGCTTTTCCCTGCTTTGCGTCCCCGATAGGATCACTTCATAAACCGTTGCCGGAAAATTTGGTCCGATCATATGGTTCTGGGAAAGATAGCCGCACTGCCCCTGGCGGATATGGCGTGTGACCGTCCCGGAGGTTACGGGCACAAGCCCTGTGATCCCTTTAAGCAGCGTACTTTTTCCTGAGCCGTTGCTGCCGATCAGACATATATATTCCCCTTCGTTAACCGTAAAACTCACATTTTCCACCGCAAACCTCCGCTCATTGTCATAGGCGATGGAAACCTGTTTTAATGTCAATAATTCCATGATTCACTCCATTTCTGCTGCTGCACCCGCTTTGCCCTCTGCGGCCGCTCACCTTCCGGCTTGTTTTGCCGCCGCGCCTGCTTTGCCCCCGCGGCCGCTCACCTTCCGGCTTGTTTTGCCGCCGCGCCTGCTTTGCGCCCCGCGGCCGCTCATCTCCGGCTTGCTTTTGCCGCCGCGCTTACTTTGCTCCCCGCGGCTGCTCACCTTCCGGCATTTTTTCTGCCGCGGCCGCTACTCTGCCAGTACGCGCTTTAAAAGCTCCAGGTTGCGGTTCATCAGATCAATAAATGTCACGCCCTGGTCAAACTCACTTTTTGTCACATTATGGCCCGTCGTAAATACCGCTGTTTCAATATGGGTATCTTCTGCGATTGTCTTTGCCACATTTCCGCTGGCGAGCTCCTCATAAAAAATACAGGAATTATGATGCTCCTGGATATAGTCAATGACCCGGATCATATCCGAAACGCCCGGATCGGATTGTGCAGAGCATGTGTGGTACACGCTTTCATAATCCAGACTGTAGCGCTTTATAAAATAGCTGTAAGCAAAGCGCCCGCCAAAAACCAGGTCATGTCTTGGGCTGTCTTGTACTGTTTCCATAAAAGCATCATCCAGAGCCTGAAGCTGCCCGGCATACGTCTGTGTGCGCCGGGCATAGACATCGGCATGTTCCGGGTCCATATCCATAAGCGTCTCTCCGATTGCCTCCGTCATAGCTATGGCGTTGGTCATATCCAGCCAGTAATGGGGATCGTAGCCGCCATGGTCATGGCCCTCATGGCCTTCGTGGTCATGGTCATCTTCCTCCCGGAGCATCACATATTGTGAAAGGTCAAGCACCTGCACCTGATCATCCAGGCTTTCTACGATCTGGGCCGCCCAGCTCTCCATGGCATCGCCGGTGTAAATAAACAGATCACACGAGGCAATCGCCTCCATATCTGCCGGTGTGGGATCAAACATATGCGCTTCCTGCCCCGGTGATAAAAGCATCGTCACACAAGCCTCATCCCCTGCAATAAATCTGGCAAAATCATACTGAGGAAATAACGTACAGATAATCGTCAGCTTATCCCCGTCCTGCGCGTCTGCCGGTGCCAAGCCGCCGGCCGTCTCCTGGCCGCACCCTGTGGCTGCCAGCACTCCCGACAATACGGCCGCCAGCATGACGAGCCATTGTTTTTTCAGAAATTTCAAGAGTCTCCTTCTTTCTACTGCAATATATTCATAGCAACACTGTTTCCTATGAAAAGCAAAAAATTCTTAATGAAACCAAGTCTCATTAAGAATCATACACTACTGCTATTAAAATGTCAATCCATAGCTTCGGTGTACAGACGACCGAAATCCCACGGTTTGAGGCGTGCTGTCCATTGTACACCGGCGCTGACCATTTTATTTACACACGTCGATCCAGCCAAGGCTGCCGGAATATTTAAACAGTGCATCGCAGTCCAGCTCTATGGCGCTGTTGATGCTCCCTGCGGCAGGAAATACAGTAGAGAACCGGCGGAGGGACACATCGGTATACACCGAAACCTTCTCTCCTACGGCAAACGGGCACACGCCGCCGATTTCATGGCCCACAAGCGTGCGTACCTCCTCGGGGGTGAGCATTTTTGCTTTCATATGAAACTGGGCTTTAAATTTGACATTATCAATTTTTTTATCACCGGCAGTCACAATGAGGATGCACCCTTCCCCTTCCTTGTCTTTAAACGAAAGCGTTTTTGCAATCCGTGCCGGCTCTGTACCGACAGCCTGGGCTGCCAGCTCCACAGTAGCACTGGATGTATCAAATTCCATGATCTGATCCTCCATGCCAAATTGACGGAAATATTCTCTTACCTTTTCAATAGCCATCGCTATGACCTCCTTCACTTCGTTTCGTATGTATAACCGCAGATTTCTGCCATAGCCGCTTTAAGCGCACGGGCGGATGCGGCAATGTCTGCCGTCTTAAACAGACCGGACACCACGGCGGCGCCGCTCATATGATGACCCTTTAGCTGCCACACATTTTCCTCACAGATACCGCCGATTGCTGCGACCGGAATGGAAACGCTGTCGCAGATCGCATCCAGTGTTTCCATGGACATCTTTTTTGTATCTAATTTTGTCGCTGAACCAAAAATGGCACCGCTTCCAAGATAATCAGCCCCCTGCTTTTGCGCACACAGAGCCTGTTCCCGGGTTTTGGCCGTCACGCCGATGATTTTATCCGCTCCCAGCAGGCGCCGCACCTCCTGTGCAGGCATATCGGACTGTCCCACATGCACGCCGGCAGCGTCACAGGCAAGACACACCTCAATATTATCATTAATAATCAGCGGAACACCGTAGGCATCGGTCACACGCTTGATTGCTTTGGCCTCCTCAATAAAATCCTGAAGCGGCATATCCTTTTCCCGCAGCTGTACAAGCGTCGCGCCGCCCTTAAGCGCCTCCTTTACGGCTTCCTCCAGCGTTATACCGTCAAGGCATCCCCGGTCTGTAACAGCATACAGCGTTAGTAGCTGAGGTTTGATCTGCATGTCCATCCATCCTTTCAACAATCTTCCCAATATAATACTTGAAAAATATCTCATAAATGATATAATAAGCCATGCGTTCATAAAATAGCAAGAATTTTTTATTCCTGCTGACTTGTTCGAGAACTTCCAAGGATAAAAAACCAAGTATCTTTGGCGGTCGGCGCCGGCATGAGCGGCCGCTGCAGCCACCGCCGCACGAAAAAGATTGGAGAATGAAAGCAATGAAAAACATTATTATCGACTGTGATCCGGGAATTGACGATGCCCTGGCGCTGATGCTCGCTCTGCGGTCCCCGGAAATCAACATTATCGGCATTACCGTTGTCTGTGGTAATGTTCCGGCGCTTCTCGGCGCTCAAAATACCCTCAAAATCCTACAATTAATGAAGCGTACCGACATTCCGGTGTATATTGGCGCAGAACGCCCGCTCATACGTCCGCTCGTTACCGCTCAGGATACCCATGGTGCAGACGGGCTTGGTGAATCCGGCTATCCTGATGTTGCAGATATAAAAATCCATGAGCATGCGTCTGACTTTATCATCCGCTGCCTGCGCCATTATAGACAGCTTTCAATTATCGCTCTTGGGCCTTTAACGAATCTGGCCCTGGCTCTGAAAAAAGAACCTGAAGCCTTTGGCAATCTCCATCAGCTTATCACCATGGGCGGCAGCTTCCGCAGCCATGGCAACAGTTCCCCGGTGGCAGAATTTAACTACTGGGTGGATCCCCACAGCGCAAAATATGTCTATGAACAGCTTCACCGACCAGTCATCATGGTCGGCCTGGATGTCACCCGGAAAATCGTACTCACTCCTGACCTGCTTGAGCTGATCCGGCATTTTGATAATGATCTGAGCCGGTTTATTATAAGCATCACAAAATTTTATGTCAACTTTCACTGGAAGCAGGAACGGATTTTAGGCTGTGTCATCAATGACCCTCTTGCGGTTGCAGTCTGCATTGCTCCCGATCTGTGCAGCGGCTTTGACAGCTATGTTACCGTAGAAACGGAAGGCCTGTGCATGGGGCAGACCATTGTGGATTCCGGCGGCTTTTGGAAATATCCATCCAACGCCCATGTACTTACGCAAACCAAAGCCGGTGTATTTATGTCCATGTTCCTTGAACGTCTGTTTCCAAAAGAAACCGAGCTTATCCGGAAATTTATCAAAGGAGGCACACCCACATGAATTTTATAAATCGTTCTATTATTCGTCAGTGTATTGTCGCTGTTGGTATTGTTCTTAATATCGTCGGCGCTTTCATCGCTGCCAGTCTTCATCTCCCGGTTTATTTAGATTCCATCGGCACGATTATGAACGGCGCCCTTATGGGGCCGGCCTATGCCATCGCCACCGGAATACTCGGCAGTCTGATCAGCGGTTTTACGTTTGATGTTTATTCCATCTATTTTGCTCCCGTTCAGATTTTTACAGGACTTATGGCCGGGTTATTATTTCACAAAAGCCGCTGGCTTAAAGGCTGGCGCACCCCCGCAGGCATTTTCCTGCTTTCTCTTCCGACATCGATTGTCAGCGCGATGATTTCTGCTTTTGTCTTTGGCGGGATCACGTCCTCCGGCTCTTCATTCCTTGTACAGATTTTGTCTCATTCCGGACTGAATCTCACGTTAAGCTGCCTGATTGTCCAGATCATTACCGATTATCTGGATAAATTTCTTGCTGTGCTCCTTGTCACAGCCGTTTTGTCAGCCATGACAGACCGGATGCGTCAGTCGCTTCTGCCCCGCTGCAAGCCATGACGCTTTATATACGTCCATGTTCATCCTTTACCAGAACAGCCTTTTCCGGACGCACCGCGGCGCCAAAGCAGCATTTTAATCGCTGCTTCGGCGCCGTTTTTGTAACCACTTAAATGCCATATATACATGCCGGCTGATTTCATTCGCTTTATATCAGGAGCCGCTTTGAGCCAGCACCTTCTTTAATTCATTTAAAACGCTGCCGGTTTCAAAATGAGCAGCGCGTTTGGCTGCCGGAAGGGCATTGGATACGGCACAGGAAAATTTTGCGCAGCCCATCATCGGCACATCATTTTCATTATCTCCAAAGACCATTGTTTCCGATGCGGTAATCCCTAAAAGCGCCTGAAGCCTGCGCACGCCGCTGCCTTTATTCACCCCAAGAGGGTTAAAATCAATCCACCGGTCGCCGGATACGGCAATCTCCATCGAATCCGGCCACATCTGCCTGAAATGGCGGGCAAAGGTCCACACATCTGTTTTTGTATAAACGGCAATTTTACACACCGGCTGCTGCAAAAGTTCGATGTTATCCACACATTTCACCCGGAAAAAATATTTCTTAGCCAGTGTATCGGCAAAATCCGTATCATTTTTTTCAGTATAATAATAATCCGGCGCTGCCATGGCAAAAAAGGCATCCGGACAGTACGCTTTTACCGCGCGCACGATCTGTCGGTATTGTTTTTCTGAAAAGCCGTGAAAATCCAGGTCGCGGCCATCATAGCAAATGTTTCCTCCATTTTCACAGATCATATAGATCGGCTTTTTTACACCTTCAAACAGCTCGGTAATGCTCTGGCACTGCCGGCCGCTGGCCACTGCAAAAACGATCCCTTTATCAGCCAGTGCGTTAATCGTATCGATCATGCCGTCTTCCAGATATTTGTGTCCGCTTTTTACAAGGGTACCGTCCACATCGCTGACAATCAGACGCACCGGTGTATCGATGCACATGCCGTTATTTTTCATATCCACAAGCGCAACAATATCCTGCGGATGCGCCGCAATATGATGGGCCTGATTTTCTTCCAGCTCCGCGCGGGTACGAAAGCCCCAGAGCACGCCCACCGTATCCATGCCAGCCGCATTTCCGGTCTGCATATCGACATTTGTGTCGCCAAAATACATACATTCGTCCGGTGAGACCCCCAGCGCCTTTGCCGTTATTAATGCGCCGGCAGGATTCGGCTTTTTAGGCACTGTCTCCTGCTGCCCCAAAACATGATCAAACCACCCTTCTCCAAAGAGCTTTCCAATGACATCAAGAACCCTCTCATGGGGCTTATTGGATAGCACCGCTGTCTTTATTCCCCGGTGTCTCAGCTCTAAAAGCATCACCAAAATACCTTCATAAACCGTCACCTTATAGGTGCAGTCTTCCCTGAAACGGTCTGAATACATCCCATAAATCCGGTCAAAATCCTTTGTCATTGCCATCTGTACATCCTTATGACATGCTGCCGCGGCATCCTTAAGTGCGCGCTCTACAAGTGTTTTTGCACCGTCACCGGCATAATATTTATAATTATCCACAGGCAGCGCCGGATAGCCGGCTGCTTCAAGCGCATCATTGGCAGCCACTGCCATGGATTCCAGAGTGTCTGCCAGTGTTCCGTCAAGATCAAAAATACATGCTTTTATCATTTTTATCCTCCATTACAGTCATCCGGCGGCTGCATCGTGCCGCTTCATTAATTGTGAATCTAACTCCGATTACACGAGATGCTCATACGCTTTAATATGCACCTCTTCAAATTCCGGTATTTTCTCATAAGCAGCCAGGGCCGTATCAAACAGCGGAAATACCGTCACTGCCCCGGTTCCCTCGCCGAGATACATTCCTGCATTCAGGTACGCCTCCATTCCAAGGGCATCCAGTACCAGCTTCCCCGCAGGCTCCGCAGAGCAGTGGGATGGAAACATATAATCCCGGCATACCGGCGCCAAACGCACTGCGGCCAGAGCCGCAACAGATGAAATAAATCCGTCCAGAACGATTGGCACCTGACAGAGCGCCGCACCGATATAGCAGCCCACCAGTCCGGCAATATCCAATCCGCCAACCTTGGCAAGCACATCCGGCACATCTTCCGGGTCTGGCCGGTTCGTATCGATCGCCCGGCGGATCGCATCGATCTTGCGCCGAAGTCCTTCACTGGACAGGCCGGCTCCGCGCCCGGTCACACGCTCCACAGGACTTCCAAGAAGCACTGAAGCAACGGCACTGCTTGTCGTCGTATTGCCGATCCCCATTTCCCCGGTAGCAAACAGGCCATAGCCCTGTGCTTTAAGCTGCTGTATCACATCGATACCGGTAAACATCGCCTTAAATAGCTGCTTCTGAGACATAGCCGCCTCCCGTGCCATATTGCGCGTCCCGTGACAAACCTTCCGATTCCAGACGCCCGGCGTCTGTACATCCTCCTTCATCCCGATGTCAATGGGAAAGACATCCGCCCCGTTCATATGGGCCAGGATCGTCACCGTCGCATCCTCGCGGGTCATATTGCATGTGACGGTCGTTGTCACATGATAATCCGACTGGGCAACACCCTCGTTAACAACACCATTATCCGCGGCCATTACAACAACCGCCTTTTTCCCGGTTTTTGGAAAAACCGTCCGGTAAATCCCGCCAAGCCGGGCCGCCATCTCCTCCAGCCTTCCAAGACTTCCAAGAGGCTTTGCCTTCTTATCCCAGCGGGCATAAATTTCATTTTCAAACGTCTGATCTGCGGGCTCAAGCTGTGCAAGCACGCTGTCCAGAGCCTCTTTTGTATATTCCATATTGATCACTCCATAACCTTTTAATCACAGTCCCTCCGACATGAGAACAGATATGCCGCATGGATTCCAGGTCATCGGATGCCGCTGCCGGCATTAATTTTTCGTATCGTAAAATTTCCCCATTCATAATCTGCAAGGGAATAGGTGTCCTGCTCAAAATTAAAATGCCATGTTCCCAAAGGGGCAAGATCGCACATCACGGCAAAGATCACCCGCAGCGTCCCGTTATGGGCACAGATCAGCACATTTTCTTCATCCTCTGCCGATGTATGCCCCGCCAGTATCTGCTCAAAAGCCCGGCGTACGCGGTCAAAAAACATGGAAAAGCTCTCACCGCCGTCTAAAACCGTGTCCAGCCAGTCGGCACACCACCTTTCATAAAGCTTCGGAAAGCGCTCCTGAACCTGACGGTTCGTAAGCCCCTCAAAGCATCCGAAATTGATTTCTGCCAGCTCCGGCATAACCTTTAAGCGGCACGCCGGGCTGCCATTTTCCAAAAGCAGCAGCCGGGCCGTCTCCTGGGTCCGGCATTTATCACTGACATAAATGGCATCAAAATGAATATCCTTTAAAGCTTTCCCGACATTTTTAGCCTGCTCCTGGCCGCGTTCTGTCAGAGGCACATCATAAGCCCCATAATAGGCACCCTGACGGTTGAGCTCTGTCTCACCATGGCGCACAAAATACAAATGCATCGCTCATTTCCCCTTTGCCAAAATATTCCAAACGCCTGTCGGCGCGCATCAAAGGCCAAAACGCTGTCCCACGAGGAGCGTGAGCATAAAAACAAGCTCACTAAGCTCATTTCCCGCACCAAGGGTATCCCCGGTCATTCCCCCGATTTTTTTATGAATGTAAAACCGATAGCATACAGACACGAGGATAAAAACAAGCGGCGCGCACAAAAGCCACCGGTGCCCGGCTAAAAACAGGCCAAGCTCGATTAAGATCAGGCCGCACATCAGACAGCCGGTCATCACTGCCGCAGAAATTTTTCCGACATACGAAGCGCCAAGTCCATGGGCTCTCGGATAATGGGATTTATAAATTAAAATGCCCTGAACGCATTTTCCGGCCACCGGCGCCAGCAAAATTGCGGGAACCGGATTTTTAAGCTGACTTAATACAAGGATTTTAAGCCCTATATCAAAAATTGCCGCAATCACACCGTTAGTTCCTACGCGGCTGTCCTTCATGATCTCAAGCATCCGCTCCTGTGAGCGGGCCGAATAAATACCATCTGCCGTATCACACAGTCCATCCAGATGAAAGCCTCCGGTCACGCAAAGCTGGCAAAGTACCGCAAATGCCGCCGCCACGCTTTTTGGCATCAAAAAAGACAGCAGGCCAAACACAAGACAATCGATTGCCCCGACGATCACGCCTACAAATGGCCAGTAGACAATACCGCCAATCAGCCGTTCATCGGTCACGGGAATTTCCTTTTTCACCGGAAGCCGTGTCATGAGCTGCAGGGCGAGAATAAATGCTTTCACTGCCCGTCACCGCCCTTTATCTTTACAGGGATGCCGCTGACAACCAGGTAGACCTGGCTGCATCTGCCGGCAAGATACTGATTCACGCTTCCTAAAATATCGCGGAAATTCCGGCCAAGACAGGTCTGCGGCACTACGCCGAGCCCGATCTCATCGGTCACAAACACGACCGGCAGCCGCTGCGCACATTCCGCGATACGTCCGATCTGCTCTAAAATCTGCCGGGATGCCTGATCATAGTCCACAGACTCAAAATCAAAGCTTTCCCAGTCGGCATCTCCAATAAAGTCAAACAGCATATTGGTCACCAAAGTCGTCACACTGTCCAGTAAAATCCCGTCATATGCAGCCGCACATTCCGATGACAAATAGTCCGCCAGAACCTCATTCGCTTCACAGGTCTCCCAATCGCTCCCGCGCCGTGCCTGATGCTTTAAAACCCGCGCCTCCATCTGCGCATCTGTAATCTTTGCTGTCGCTATATAAAGCCAGCGGCCGCCCTTCTTTTTCGTCACAAGCTGCTCGGCAAACGCACTCTTTCCGCTGCGGCAGCCACCGGTCACTAAAATCATATTGCTCCACCCTTCCTGTTGTATTATAATAAACATATCAGATTTATTCCAATAATTCTATAAATTTTTTTGAAAGGATTTTCAATAATGAATGTTTCTCTTCCCAAAGACCCTGTTTTGCTTTTAAGTTATGTAAACTTAAAACTCCGGGATTTTTATCCGACGCTTGAAGATATGTGTGCCAGTCTGGACATTGATCAAAAGGAACTCACACAAAAGCTTTCAGAAATCGATTATGAATACAGCCCGGAGCATAATCAGTTCATTTAAATAAACGAAGCGATGGGCTACCACAGGAACGCAGTTTCCTATGCAATAAATAAGGGAACGGACTGCAAAATCATTTACAGTCAGTTCCCTCTTTATATCTGCCGTGCTTATGCCAGGCGACTACATGCCGGCCTGCTTGCAGCTTTTCGGATTACATGCCGGCCTGCTTGCAGCTTTTCGGATTACATGCCAGCCTGCTTCGCAGCCCTTTCCGGATTACATACCAGCCTGCTTTGCAACCTCGGCAGCGAAATCATCCTCGCGCTTTTCGATACCTTCGCCAGTTTCAAAACGAACAAAGGACTTAATCTTAATGGCAGTGCCAACTTCCTTGGCAACGCTGTCCACATATTTCTGAACGGTAAGGTCGCCGTCCTTTACATATACCTG
>CASFBR010000074.1 GCA_949292795.1 uncultured Eubacteriales bacterium | reverse complement strand
GAAGATTACGAGCGTGATCGTGCAGAGAAAAAACTTCTGATAAAGCTGCAGGAAGCTGAAGAAGCAGTGAAAGACGGCGAAGGCTGGCTGGATTTGGATGAATTGAAAGCACTTGTGGGGGAATAAGATGTTAAAACTGCGAATCAATCCGATTGTTGCAAAGGATCTAAAGAATATCCGAGATTACATTGCTGAGGATAATGAAGAATATGCTGCAAAGACCATAAAGGAAATTTACGGTAAATTTGAAAATCTCCAGCTATTTCCGGGAATGGGTTCAGCTCTTTCTAAGAGAGTCAGCTTTCGGACAGACTATAAATATGCGATATGGGAAGATTATGTAATCATCTACAAGGTAAGCAATGAGTATTTGGAGATTTACCGTGTGGTTAATCGAAATCAGGATATTACAAGAATTTTTGAGTGATAACACAAACATGATAACGGATTGATAGCGCTAACTAAGCAGTCAGCTTTTGGAAGCAAGGATGCCGTAGACCATATCTGCGGTAAACGTCCGGTTGGGTTTTGGAAGCCTGCAGGGAATCGCAGACACCTCCGTCATGCCTCTCCCGGTCCGGCAGTTGCTTTTTAAAGCCGGATGTTGTACACTGAAATCAGCGTTGGCGTACAGAAAGCAGCACATCTTAAGCTGTGTCATTTTTCATTTGCGGCGTGCCGTCTCTTGTACACCGACACTATTGATAAAGTAAAGCCTGAGATAAATGCAGGCTCAAAGGAGGACATTATAATGACAAGAGAAACGATCAACGCAAAAAACGCACCTGCGGCAGTAGGTCCTTATGTTCATGCTGTAAAGGCCGGCGATACGGTATATACATCCGGGCAGATTGGTCTGATCCCGGAGACCGGTGAGCTTCCGGAGGGAATTGAGGCTCAGGCAAGACAGGCTCTGGAAAATTTAAAGGCAGTGCTTGAGGCAGCTGGTATGACAATGGCGAATGTCGTAAAAACAACGGTATTTTTAGCGGACATCAATGATTTTGCAGTAATCAACGCCATCTATGCCGAATATTTTACCGGTGAGACACCTGCCCGCTCCTGCGTTCAGGCCGGAGCGATTCCAAAGGGCGGCCTGTTTGAGATCGAAGCGATCGCAGTAAAATAAGACACTTATTTATATTGGCGGGAGGAGGCGGCGGGGTGAAATCCATATCCATGCTCCGTGCAGTTAAGCAGGGGATCTTGATCTGTGATAAGGACAGCCGTATTTATTATTACAATCAGGCTTATGAAGATTATATCGGCGTCAGCCTAAGCGCAGCTTTGGGGCACCGCATCACAGATTTCCGCAAAGGGGCGAAGGCTCCGGAGGTCATAAGGAGCGGAAAGCCTGTGGAAGGACTGCTTCGGAAAGAGCGGGGACAGGAATATTATGTAAGCATCTATCCCATTCAGGAGGATGAGCGGGTGATCGGCAGTATTTCCATTGTTACATCTGTGGAACTGGCGAAAAAGCAGGCCCCGAAGCTGCCGGGGGAGCATGAAGGAACGCTCGCGGAGCGCACCCGCCGCTTTGAGAAAAATGAGATTGAATATATGATGTCGGTCTATGGCTCTGATGTGGCGGCCAAGAAAAAGATCGCCGCACAGCTTGGAATTTCACTGGCGACCTTGTATAATAAATTGTCGTGAGAAAAGAACCGGAGCGCTTAGCGCAGGCCGGTATCAGGCGGAGTTCTGTAATTCCAAAAATCTGGAATTGCAGAACTTTTTTATGTGTAAAAATAATATTATTTCTAATATTTTAGAAATAATATTATGAAAGATTGACAATAAAGACAGACGGGTCTATGCTGACACCATACAAAACAAAGAGGTGATAGCGATGAAAACGATTCGCATTGGCTCCGGGGCCGGCTATGGCGGCGACCGGATCGAACCGGCGATTGAGCTGATGGAACGGGGCAATCTGGATTATATTATTTTTGAGTGCCTGGCGGAACGGACGATCGCGCTGGCGCAGCTTGAAAAATTAAAGAATCCGGATAAGGGCTATAATGATCTGTTTGAGTACCGTATGGAGCGGATATTAAAGGTGCTGAAGCAGCATAAGATGAAGGTGATTACCAACATGGGTGCGGCAAATCCGCTGGCTGCCATGAAAAAAGCGGCAGAAATGGCTGAAGCGCTTGGCGTGCATGGCCTTAAGCTTGCAGCGGTAACCGGAGATGATATTTTTGACCGGATTGATGATTTTATGGATGCAAAGGTCATCGAGACCGGGGAACCTTTAAGAGAACTGGAGGGCAGGAAAATATCGGCCAACGCCTATATTGGGGCGGAGGGGATTGTCCGGGCGCTAAAAAACGGTGCGGACATCATCATTACCGGAAGAGTGGCGGACCCGGCGCTTGTGGTCGGCCCGCTTGTATATGAATTTGGCTATTCCTTTGAGGATTACGATATGCTTGGAAAGGCGACGATGGCCGGGCATCTTTTAGAATGTGCCGGACAGGTAACCGGAGGTTATTTTTGTGATCCGGGTTACAAGGATGTGGATGCGCTGTGGAATCTCGGATTTCCGATCGCGGAATTTTCGCAGGATGGAAGCCTGACCATCACAAAGCTTGAGGGAACCGGCGGATTAGTCAGCGAGCAGACATGCAAGGAGCAGATCATTTATGAGCTTCAGGACCCGTCCAGCTATTTTACGCCGGACTGCACTGCGGATTTCAGTCAGGTGAGCGTTTGCCAGGAGGGTAAAGACCGCGTGAGTATTCATGGGGTGACCGGGCGGAAGCATAACGGAATGTATAAGGTCAGCATCGGCTATAAGGACTGCTTCATCGGTGAAGGTCAGATCAGCTATGGCGGGACGACGGCTCTGGCCCGGGCGCGTCTGGCCGGTGAGATCATCCGGCGCAGGCTGGATATGGCCGGATGTGAGTATGAGGAGCTGCGTATCGATGAGATGGGCGTCAATTCCCTGTACCGCGATGGGATCAGTGCTTCGGTTGCCGGCGGGCCTCCGGCAGAGGTGCGGCTGAGAGTTGCCGCCCGTACAAAAGATGCGGAGAATGCCCGCATGATCGGCAATGAAGTGGAAGCGCTGTATACAAATGGGCCGGCCGGGGGCGGCGGGGCTGTAAAGTCCGTGCGGGAAATCATTTCTATTGCTTCGATCCTTGTGCCCCGGGAGCGGGTTCATGTCTGCGTAGATTATTTGGAGGTGTGAAAATGAAGCTGCGAGAGATTGCACATTCAAGAACGGGAGATAAAGGAAACATTTCGGTCATCTCTGTCATTGCTTACCGGCCGGAGGACTTTGACTTTATTAAAGAGAGGGTGACAGAAGAAGCAGTGGCCGGATATTTTAAGGAGATCGTCCATGGAAAAGTGACCCGCTATGAGCTGCCGAATATATATGCGCTGAATTTTGTCATGGAAGATGCTTTGGGCGGCGGGGTGACCCGGTCGCTGGCTGTGGATATGCATGGAAAGACGCTGGGGTTTGCGCTGCTGGAAATGGAGCTGGGAGAACGTCAGATGCAGGAGCAGCTGTCATAATATTGGAGGAGGCTGTTTTATGGATTTTAAAGCGTATATGGACGCAAAGGTACAGGCTTATCAGAAGGAGTTTGATACGCTGCCCTGGACGTATACACCGAAGCAGATACAAATGTGCGAGGCTATGGTTGAAGCCAGAGACGGCGTCCGGCTGAAAACATACATTTTTTACCCTGATGCGGCTGCCCCGGCTTTGGAGGAAACCGTGTTTTGGGGGAAGGCTGCATCCGGAAATGCAGCCGGAGATGCAGTCAGAAATGCGGCCGGAGATACGGCCGGCGATGCAGTCAGAAATGCGGCCGGCGATGCGGCCCGGACACCGGACCAAAGCAGCGGCGCATGGCCGGTACTTTTACAGAGAAGCTGTTATCCCCATGACTTTCCGATGTATGAAGTGTGCGGCCGGGAATTTGCCCGCCGAGGATATATCTATGTAGTTTCGTTTTCCAGAGGTGTCGGCGGCTCGGAAGGCGTGTGGGAGCCCAATGTTCATGAACGCGATGACGGTCTGGATACGGTAAATTGGCTTGCCGGACAGCCGTGGTGTGAAAGCATCGGCTTCTTCGGGGCGTCCTATCTGGCGCTGACAGGCTGGGCGATGATCGATGCAGTGCCGGATAAGGTAAAAGGAATGTATTTGTCTGTGTATGGTACGGACCGTTTTGTTTCTGCCTATAAGGACGGGCTTTTCCGGCAGGACATTTTGACGGCCTGGGCAATGGGAAATGCGGGAACAAAGATTACGGCCGGCCGTATGGAATCTTTTAAATACCGACCGCAGGTGCATGTGGATACGGATTTGTGGGGAGAAAATCTGCCCTGGTACAGAGAACTGATCACACATACGGATTTTTCAGATGATTACTGGCAGGAAGGGTTCTGGGGGATGCTGCGCCAAAATCCGTCAAAGGTGAAAATTCCGGTGGTGATTGAGGAAGGATGGTACGATCATCATCTTGGCAGCGCGCTTTCCGGTTATGAAAGCATGAGTGATACGGCAAAATCCCGATGTCTGGTGCGCATCGGCGCCTGGAAGCATGGCATGGAACCGGCGCTGTCCGGGCATGTATGCCAGCATCTTGAAAATCAGGTGATCCTTCCGGTATTTCACTGGTTTGAAACGCTTTTAAAGAAAAAAGAAATGCCTGCGTCCGGAGTGTCGCTTTATGTGATCGGCCAGGACCGCTGGATGTCTGAGGCTGCCTGGCCAAACGAAGAAAGACAGTTGACATTTTATCTGGATACACAGACTCAAACCCTGGGAAAATGCGCAAAAGGGGCAGGTTTCTCCTTTACCTATGAATACGACCCCGAAAATCCCGTATTTTCCCACGGGGCGGAGTCGTGCTTTTCAAGCGCAGCAGCGATTGGCAGCTTAAAGCAGCCGGAAATGAACTGGCGTCCGGATGTTGTTTCCTTTATTTCAGAGCCTTTCAAAGAAGCTGTTATGATTATGGGAAAAATCAGCGCAGACCTTTATGTCAGCTCAGACGCGCAGGACACGGCATTTTCCATAAAGGTGTCCGAAGTGTTTGAGAATGGGGAAGCCTACAATATCCGTTCGGGAATCACGACCTTGGCACATCGGGGACACAGTGATATGCGCCAGAGCTATACGCCGGGAACCGTAGTACGGGTGAACATTGATACATGGGATATTGCATGGATGGTAAAAGCCGGTTCCCGTCTGCGCCTGGATGTATCGTCATCCGATTTTCCGCAGTACTGTGCCCATTCCAATTATCCGGGGGTGTGGTCATTGCAGGAGCGGACAAAAAAGGCGCGTCAGACGATCTGGAGCGGGGGGAGCACGCCGTCTGTTTTGAGTATACCGGTAAAAGCAATGTCGTGACTGTTTGGGTTATGTTAATGGATATATAATGCGGATTGGCTATAGGATAGGAGCGGTTATTATAGCGATTATTGTATAGTGTTATCCGGCATGATACAAAAATTTTAAGGAGGAGCGTATTATGAAGGCAAAAAGAGTTGCAGCTTATTTACTGGCCGTGGGTATGGTGGTATCTGTTCTTGGCGGATGCGGAAACAGTGAAAGTTCCGGCGAAAGCGCGGCATCTGCAAGCACCGGGGGGGCAGACAGCAGTGTGGCTTTAGAAAGCGGCGGCACAGAGGCAGAAGGAACGGGGGCATCCTCTGATGCAGGTTCGGACAGTGCCGGCGGGGAAATAACGGATATTGAAGAAATTGTCATGACATTTCCGATTATGGGAACGATCAATCAGAATGCGGCCGCTGAAGTCGAAGATGCGATCAATGCGATCAGTGAAGCAAAGATTGGCGTACATGTCACTATGAAACCGATTGAAGTGGGAAGCTATTCCCAGCAGTTAAATCTGATGATTACCGGCAATGAAGACCTGGACGTGGTTGCAACGTTTCCGGGCGGCTCATCGACATTCAGCTCGATGTGTTCTCAGAATCAGCTGATGCCGCTGAATGACCTGATCGAAGAATACGGGCCGGATGTTAAGGCGAATTTGGGCGGGCTTTTAAATGCTACGACCATGAATGGGAATATTTACAGTCTTACAACCTACTTTAATAAAGCGGCTTCTACACTTGTGGCCATGCGCACCGATCTTCTGGAAAAATATGATCTGCTGGAACAGGCACAGAATGTAACCTGTATGCAGGATCTGGAGCCAATCTATGACGTGATACTGGAAAATGAGCCGACAATGAGTGCGGTGTCTGCCGGATATGGCGGTTCGATCTTTTCACCGCAATTTGTAGATATGGGAGCTACTGCGGATGAAGCTGTGATTTATGATACTCTTGGGGATAATAACAGCCTTGTGGCCGTAGATTATTCTTCCGGGGAACCGGTCGTTTATAATCACTATGCATCCGAATCCTATAAACGTTCCTGCGAGCTTACCCGGGAATGGTATGAAAAAGGATATATTTATAAGGATTCTGCAACAACCACCGATGATGCGGATACATTAATGAAGTCCGGCGTTATTTTCTCAATGATTTATAAGGGCGGTGTGGACAGCCCGGATGCCAAGCGTGCGACCACCGGCTATGATCTTACTGTGATCGAGCTTAATCCGATTCCTATCAGTACCGGAAGCTGTAATGTATTTACATGGGGCATTCCGTCAACCTCCAAAATGCCCGAGGCAGCGATGAAGTTCCTGAATCTGATGTATTCGAATGCGGAGATTAACAATCTTCTGGCCTGGGGGATTGAAGGCGTTCATTACCAGGTACTTGAAGATGGCACCGCCGATTATGTCGATGGGCAGGATGCTACTTCCTGTCAGTACCACACCGTAGATTTTCTTTATGGTGATAATTTTGCAATTATTCCGTGGACAGGAACAGCGCCGGATATGAGAGAAAGACAGCTTGAGGCTATGAATAATGCGGAAACTTCACCGTATCTGGGCTTTACACTGGACACATCAGAGCTGCAAAATGAGATCACAGCAACCAGCAATGTGATTGAGGAATATAAAGCTGCTCTGGAAAACGGAACAATCGATCCGGCAACAGAGCTTCCGAATTTCATTGAAAAGCTTAATAATTCCGGCGCTCAGAAGATTATCGATGAAGCTCAGAGACAGCTTAATGAGTGGTTGGCCCAGAATCAGTAGGATTTAAATGACGGCAGGTTAGCAGGTCTTAAAAAAACAAACCTTAAAAACAAAAACAGCAAACTTTAAAAGCATAAATTAAAAACATAAGCTTTAAGAGGCGGGGCATATCAATAGCGATTTTGATATGCCCTTTTGCGCGTAAAGCTGTAAAGGACAGCGGGGGCCGCTGTTGTTCAGAACTCTCATGCTTTTTCGTCCTCATTTCGTAATTCCCTGACGAGCGCCATAACATCATCTTCCGAAGTCAGGCCGGTGCGCTCTGCTTCTTCGGTCATTTCCTGCTGGAGCATCTGCATAGCATACACAGCAGAATTGACAATGCGGACCGTGCTTCCTTCAACGATAAAGGTGACCCGGTCACCGTTTGCCACACCAAGCACATCACGGACATCTTTTGGGATTGTGATTTGACCTTTGGCCATGACTTTGGCATTGTCCACAAAAGCATTTGCTGCCATGATTTTACACCACCCTTCTGAAATATGGAAAGTAGGGATTTTCCTACTTATATTATACGCAGAACGAGCAAAAAATCAATGGGAATTGTTGAAATGATTAAAAAGCCCTCAACAACTCGTTTCGGGATTTACACCAATCGTTTTACAACCTGCTTTTACTTATTTTTGGACAGGTCGAATTTCGGATAACCAGTTCCGTATCCAGAACAATCTGCTTGTTCGGAGTTTTATTATTGCGTATTTTATCAATTAGAAGCTCGCAGGCCTGAACGCCGATCTGGGGGATTGGCTGGGCTACGGTTGTTAAAGAGGGCTCGGTCATGCTGGCGATGCTTGTATTATCAAAGCCGATGACGGAGAGCTCTTCCGGGACTTTTATTCCCAGCTGATGCGCCGCATTGATAGCGGCCATTCCGTAAATATCACTGCATGCAAAAATAGCGTCTGGGCGATCTTCTTTTTCAAGCATTTGCCGGACATAAGAATGGACGAGAAAGTAGTTGATCGTTGATAATCTTAAAATCCAATTTTCGTTTGGAATAAGACCGGCTTTTTCCATGGCTTCCCGGAACCCTTTTTCGCGCTGTTTGGAAATTTTGTAATTCGGATTGCAGTTGATCAGAGCAATCTTTTCATGTCCGGTAGAAATGAGATATTCTGTGGCTGTTTTGGCGGCAGCGGCATCGTTGATGCCGACGTGGGAAATATCCAGCCCTTCGATATAGTCGGAACACATAACCATCGGATAATGAACGGAAAGCTCGTTGACTAGTATAAACATTTTTTATTTAACTCGACTATATAGTCGGCCTATGATATAATCTCTATATAGTAAATATGGAGGGCAATAGCATGGGCAGAAAAGCAACGACAATAACACTTACACCAGAGGAACGGTCTTATCTTGAATTGCAGACACGTT
>CASFBR010000073.1 GCA_949292795.1 uncultured Eubacteriales bacterium | reverse complement strand
AAATTCTCCAAGGAGGCTGTCCACTGTAAGGGCAGCCTTTTCTTCTCCGGATTTATCGATAATATAATTGCCCTGATGCATCATTAAAAGGCGGCTGCCGTATTCGACGGCATAGCGCAGATTATGGGTGACCATCATGGTTGTCAAATGCTTTTCGCGCACGATCTTATCGGTGAGCTCCATGATCAGGTCAGCCGTTTTCGGGTCAAGGGCAGCAGTATGTTCATCAAGGATAAGAAATTCAATCGGCGTCATGGTGGACATTAAAAGTGCCATGGCCTGACGCTGACCGCCGGAGAGGGCGCCAACCTTGGTGTCCATTTTATTTTCAAGGCCAAGGCCAAGAGCTGCAAGCATTTCCCGGTAATGGTCAAGGCGCTTTTTATTGGTGCCCGGACGAAGATTGAAGGAACGGCCTTTATTGTCAGCCAGGGACATATTTTCTAAGATCGTCATGGATGGGCATGTTCCCATGGCGGGATTTTGAAAGACCCGTCCAATGCGGGCATAACGCTTAAAATCTTTTGCCCGGGTAATATCTTTTCCATCGATGGTAATCGTCCCGCTTTCGATTGGGATATTGCCGCAGATAATATTTAAAAGTGATGTTTTTCCGGAACCGTTGCTGCCGATGATGGAGATGAAATCACCGTCATTGACGGTCAGATTAAAATCTGAGAACAGGCATAATTCATTGACTGTTCCGGGATTATAGTATTTATGGATATGTTTCAGCTCAAGCATTGATCTTCACCTTCTTTTTGCGGTCATGGCTGATGACAAGAATCACAAGGAGCAGTACCGCTGTAATTAATTTGACAAAATCCGGTTCCAGGAAATTCAGGGCCACCGCAACGCAGGCTTTATATAAAATAGAGCCGATGAGTACCGAGGAGGTCACCCTAAGAATTGTGACATTTTTGAAAAGATTCGTGCCGATAATGACGCTGGCCAGGCCGATCACGATGGTACCGGTACCGCTGGAAATGTCAAAATAGCCTTCCTCATGGGCGTAGACGGCGCCGCCAAGAGCGACAAGCCCGTTGGCAATAGCCAGACCGACAATCTTTACAAGCCCTTTATCTTTGGCAAGACAGGTGACCAGCGTGTCATTGTCGCCGACGGCCCGAAGCAGATAACCGGAGCGGGTCTTTAAGTACAGGTCGAGCAGATATTTGACAATAAGTGCAATGACAGCGATGATGATCAGTGTGATATAAGGCTTTACAGCTTCCGGAACAAGACGGTTTACAAGATCGTTGCTGAAGATCGTCTGGCTTGTAAACAGAGGAATGTTGGCCTGCCCGGCAATCTTTAAGTTGATCGTATAAAGGGCAGTCATCATAATAATGCCGGAAAGCAGATCGCGGACCTTTAATTTGACATGGATAAGCCCGGTGCAGATTCCGGCGGCCACGCCGGCGGCAAATGCCGCCAGCAGCGAAAGATAGGGATTGACGCCGGATTTTATGAGCACGGCGGCCACAGCTCCGCCTAATGGGAAGCTGCCATCCACAGTCAGGTCGGGGAAGTCCAGTATTTTATATGTAATATAAACGCCAAGTGCCATTATGGCGTAAATCAGTCCCTGCTCAAGGATTCCTATAATATCCATCGTTCATCTCTCCTATTCGGCGGATATTTCTGTGAAGATTTCTGCATCGGCAAGAATACTGCTGTCGACACCGATGCCGAGATTATCAGCGACTGCCTGATTAAAGTAAGTGTTGTAATCTTCAAAGGTTTCATAGGGCATTTCGCTGGCGGATGCTTCGCCCTTTAAAATCCGGGCGGCCATCTGCCCGGTCTTTTTTCCAAGCTCAACATAGTCAATGCCCGCGGCGGCCAGACAGCCGATTTTGACCTGTTCGATCTCGCTGCCAAAAACCGGTATCCTTGCCTCGGATGCTTTGGCAAGAATGGTCGGAAGCCCCTGGACAACCGTATTGTCGGTGAGATTGCTTAAGCAGTCGACCTTGGACAGGAGATTGTCTGCTGCCAGTGGAATGTCGGCGCTGGTGGAAATCCCCATTTCGACGATCTCAAATCCGTAATCCGGGGCTTTTTCTTTATATTCTTCAATCGTTGCCAGAGAATTGGCTTCGCTTGTGGTGTACATGATTCCGATCTTTTTGGCTTCCGGAAGGATACTGCGGATCAGCTCAAGCTGAGCATCGACCGGGAGCTTGTCGCTTGTGCCGGTGACATTGCCCACAGGCATTTTGCTGCTGTCGACAAGCTCTGCACTTTCAGGGTCTGTGACAGCGGTATAGATGACTGGAATATCGGTATCTCTGGCGGCATTGTAGCAGCTTAAGGCGCTTGGAGTGGCAATGGCACAGATCAGGTCCGGATTTTCTGAAACAAATTTGGAAGCAATCTGGCTTCCCATACCGGAATCCGCCTGAGCATTTTGAAATTCCACAGTCAGGTTCTGTCCTTCTACAAAGCCTTCCTCTGCGAGCCCTTCCATAAAACCTTCACGGCAGTTGTCGAGCGAGCCGTGCTCGGCATACTGGGAAATACAGATGGTATATTGGCCTTCGGCAAGACTGCCGCCGGACGTGCTTTCACCGGCGCCGGTACTGTCTGCTGCCGCTGTATTTTCAGACGCATCTGCGCTGCTTTCATCTGTGGCTGTGCCGGATGTGCCGGCGGACGCGGCAGATGCCGTGTCTGAGGATGCAGTGCCGGACTGTCCGCCGCCGCAGGCAGTCAGAGCAGTTACGCTTAAAGATAAGGTTAATAAAGCTGCGATCATTTTCTTATTCATAGGTTTTCCTCCTGTCTCAAAACCTGGATGAAAGGGGAGTGCGCGATAGGAAGCCGCTTATGCAGCCGCGCCCGGCGCAAAAGCTGTGCTTGCAAAACGCACAGCCTCTTTGTTCTTGTGCAGGAGCAAAGCTTTTGTAAAAATAAAAAGTCCCAGGCATAATATATTTATGCCTGAGACGGTAGATTGCTTTGATTACTCCCGCGGTGCCACTCAAATTGACTTTCGCCCACTCTTTTTATGTACAAACATACATACCTTATTGATAACGGGTTTGGTTCCCGGCAGCGCCTACTTCATCACAATGTTTCGGACTGCCCTCAAAAGTCCATTCAGCTTTTTTAGGATACCGCACTCACACCACCGGCGGCTCTCTGAGATCACATCCAAAAGCTTACTTCTCTTTCTCATCGGTTTTGGATTCATATTTTTCTAAAGCATAATACATTTGAAAACAAATGTCAAGCGCTTTTTCCGGAGGCAAAATGGGACAATTTTTAAAAAGCGTTGCATTTGCGATTTACAAATAATATAATATAAGCATGTGACATTAAGAATCGTGAACGTGTGACATGAAGGACGGCATGTATATGACAGAAATTGCCGTAAACCCATGCAAAAGCGGCAGTTTTGGCGGGCACGGTTATTTAAGGATAAGGAAGGTAAACATAAGGTGCAAAAGGGTAGGTTATGGGAAGAAGAACGGTATCCGCTCTCCTCCAGCCAGAAAAATATATGGAATCTGGAGCAAGCATATAAAGGGACACCGATGAATAATATCTGTGAGACGATCCGTATCCGGGGAAACTTTGACGTTGCCCTGATTCAGACCTGCTTAAATCTTGTCCTGAAGTATGACGGGACGCTTCGTACCCGGATCGCTCTGGACGAAGCCGGGCAGGTATGGCAGTGGGAAACGCCTTATGAGAAGGCGCAGTTTCCGGTACTTGATTTTTCCATGACGGATCAGGACGGCGTTTTGCGCTGGGAGGAGAGCATGGCGCGCGCAGCCATGCCGCTTTTGGAAGCTCCGCTTTATGAATTTGTGATTATCCGTATCGGCGAGCATGAGGGCGAGCTTCTTATAAAGACCCATCATCTGATTTCCGATGGCTGGTCACAGGTGGCGCTCATTAACAAGATCGCCAAAACGTATCTGAATCTTATTGAGGGCCGTGACGGCGGACTTACGATGGCCCCCAGCTATCGGCTTCATGTGCAGGAGGAAGAAAAGTATCTTTCATCGCGGATGCATAAGAAAGATCAGGATTATTGGCGCCAGGCGCTGGCGGGACTGGCTGCGCCGGCTTCCCTGAAGGAATATTACAGTGCCGATGTCAGTCCGGTAGGACACAGAAAGACATTTTATCTGTCAGAGATGATGAATCATGCTCTGAATACATTTTGTCACAGCCATCGTGTTGCGCCGTTTGCAGTATTTTATATGGCTGTGGCGATTTATCTGAAGCGGACGCGGGGAATTGACCGCTTTTGTATGGGTGCGCCGGTGCATAACCGGGGCTCGGTATCGGACCGCCAGACGACGGGGATGTTTGTCAGTACGCTGCCTTTTGTGTCCGAGATACGGGAGGACTGGAGCTTTGAAGAATACAACAGCTATCTGTCCGATGCGTGGCTGGAGCTTTTGCGTCATCAGCGGCTTTCCTATGCAGAGATTTTTGCAATCTCAAAAGAGGAGAATCCTTCTGTCCATCGCTTATATCATCTGGTTCTTTCTTTTCATAACAGCCAGGCATATAAAAATCATAATACCCGTGTGGAATTTTCAGGACAGTGGCATTACTGCGGCTATCAGGCAGAGCATATCTGCATCCATCTGAACAATATTGAGGATGAAAAGCGCTACTCGGTCAATTACGACTACCTGACGCAGCTTTTTTCTGAGCCGGAAATTGAAAATTTTCATAATTATCTGATGAATATACTGACACAGGCGCTTGCGGAGCCTGGCCGGCCAATCCGGGAGTTTTCATTTCTGAGCCCGGCAGAGGAGGAACGGGTGCTGTTTGGCTTTAACCGCACAGAACGTTTTTTGCGGCCGCTGTCTCTTGGACAAAAGCTTAAGGAGGTTTGCACAAGCGTGCCCGGCCGCGCTGCGGTGATCGAAAAAGGACAGCGCTTTACTTATCAGACATTCTGGACCTATGCCACTGTGACGGCCGGCTGTATCCGCATGGAACAGAAAGAGGGAAGCGGTATTGCGGCACTGATGATGCCAAGATCGCTGCTGCTTTTGGCGGCCATGGCCGGATGTGCATTAAGCGGGACGGCGTGGGTGATTGTGCCGGAGCACAGCCCCCAAAGCCGTATTGAAGAAATACTGGCCGACTGTAAGCCGGATATGATACTGGGAACGAAGGCGAGCCTTGAGGGCTTAAAGGCCATGGAATATCCGGCGGTCTTTGTGGACATGGCTCAGCTTATCAATAATTATGAGGAGTCGGGGCAGACATACAGCTTTGACGGTATTTGTACAAATCCCAATGCCCTGGCCTATCTGATCTATACGTCCGGCAGTACGGGGACACCAAAGGGTGTGGAAATCGAGCATCATTCACTGCTGAATTTTGCTGAAAATATGAAAGCATATTATGTGTCCGGCGCGGTACTTTCTATATGCAATACCGGATTCGATGCATTTTTGATCGAGAGCATTGCCGCTCTTTTAAATGGTCAGACGATCGTGCTGGCAGACAGCGAGGATGTGGAAAATCCGGCGGCGCTGGCACAGCTGATCTTAAACTACGGCGTGGGCTTTCTGACAATGACGCCGTCCAGACTTCAGGCTTATATGAAGGATGACGCATTTTGCCGGGCGCTTGGCCGCGTGGAGGCAATCGTGTGCGGCGGCGAGCCATTTCCCGGAAGCCTGCTGCCGGCGCTGGCATGGCATACCAGTGCCAAAATCTATAATCAGTACGGGCCGTCCGAGACGACGGTGGGCGTGACGACCGCGCTTTTAAACCGGGCATCGTCCATTCATGTGGGAAAGCCGATGTATAACTGCCGCTGCTATATTCTTGACCATTATAAAAATCCCCTTCCGGTCGGCGCCTACGGAGAGCTTTATATTTCCGGTGTTTGTGTGGGACGCGGGTATCACGGGGCACAGGAGAGCGCAGCCCGTGCCTTTATGGATAATCCTTTTGAGCCGGGCGAGCGGATGTACTGTACCGGCGATATAGCAGCGTGGACCCGTGACGGAAATATCGTGATTAAAGGGCGTGAGGACGGGCAGGTAAAGCTGCGCGGCCAGCGTGTGGAGCTCGGTGAGATCCGTGCAAAGCTGATGCGATATCCTGGTGTGCTCACAGCGGCCGCCCGCGTGGTTTTGTGCCATGGAGCGGAGCTTTTGACCGCCTATTATACGTCTAAAGCACCGATCCCGGAGCAGGCACTGATGGATTATGCGGCCAGCGTGCTCCCGGATTATATGATCCCGGCCGCATATATGCGTGTGGATGAAATCCCCCTGACGGCCAATGGAAAGGCGGATGTATCGGCGCTGCCGCTGCCGCCAATGGATTTTGAAGGTGAAGGCACAAAGCAGACGCCGGAGACAAACCGTATTCTTGAGATTTTCCGGCGTGTGTTAAAACGCCCGGAAATGCCTGCTGCCGGAGATTATTTTCTGTTTGGCGGCGATTCCTTAAACGCGCTTGAGACGCTGTCCCAAATAGAGACAGCCTTTGGCGTCCGTTTAAGAGTGGCAGATTTGTATGCCTGCCGCAGTGCTGTGCGTCTGGCGGCCCGTATTTGCGGGGATGGCGGTGCGCAGATCGAAAAAACGGTAAAGGCGATCGAGCTTCCCGATATTTCCCAGGCGCCTGTCCGGGAGAGCTATCCGCTGACAAAGACGCAGCTTGGTATTTATTTTGAAACAATGATGAACCCTACCGGCCACAGCTATAATATGCCCTGCGCATTCAGGCTTTCAGGAAAAATCGACCGGGCAAAGCTTGAGACGGCTTTTGAAAGGCTTATTGCCATGGAGCCGGTGCTGCGCACGGGATTTTTCCAGAGCAGCGACGGTATTTGCCAGAAGGTATGCGATTGTGTCTGCGCCGCGGTGCCGGTATTTGAAAATATGACGCTTGAAACGGCAAAGGATCTTTTTGTCAAGCCATTTGATCTGACCTGCCCGCCGCTGATGCGGCTGGCACTCTGGGAGAACGGGGATGAGACGGTTGTCTTTATGGACATGCATCACATCATCAGTGACGGCGAGACATCGGCGATGCTCCTTAAAGAGCTGAGCCAGCTGTACTCAGGAGGAACACCAGAGCCTGGAAAGCTGTCATACATGGACTATGCGTGGTGGCGGGAGCAGTGTGCCGATCGTCTGGAATCCGATCAGAAGGCCTACTGGGAAAAGCTTATGGAGCATGCTCCGGCTCCCCTTGAGCTTCCGACGGACTTTGAACGCAGTGCATCCTTTGATTATGGCGGCATGGTTTTGGAACATTCCCTGAGCCTTCGGGAGAGCGGCATCTGCGATGAATTTTGCGAGAAAAATGGTGTGACACCGTTTATGCTTTTTACCGCGGCTTTTGGACTGCTCCTTGGCAGTGTCAGCGGTCAGAAAGAGCTTATGGTGGGTACGCCGGTATCGAACCGGCGCAGCGCGCCGCTTAAAACGATGGCGGGACTGTTTGTCAATACACTGCCGCTGCGCCTTGCACCGGACCCGGACAAAACCGTTATGGACTATATGGAGGATGTCCGCGCCGCAGTTATAGGCGCCGTAGATCATCCCGATATGCCATTGGATCAGCTTTTGGCCATGGCGGCGGCTAACGGCTTCCCTTCCGGTGAAAAGCTTTACCGCACGCTTGTATCGATCCGTCCGATGGTGATGGATGATGCCGCGTTTGGCGGTATGCCGGCACAAAATGTTCCGGTGCCGACGAAAAGTGCGAAGCTTGATCTGAATCTGGAAATTTTTAAAGCCGGAAACTGCTATCATTTCCGCCTGGAATATGCCAGCGCCCTTTATATGGAGTCAACGGCCGCCTTTTATGCCCGCTGCATCGGGGCGATTGCCGTGAATCTGGCCCGCAGTGAAAAAATGAAGCTTTCGGACATTCCGAAGGTAACTGCGGCGGACAGCTTCCGTCTGCGCAGTGTGACCGAGAATGTCAGCGCCGCTTATGCCGATGTGCCTTTGGATCAGATGGTCGATATGGCGGCTGAGATGGCGCCGGAGCAGACGGCGATGATCTTTCGGGGACAGGTGATGACGCTTGGCGCGCTTAAGGAGCGCTCCGATGCACTGGCGGCAAGCCTTCAGGAAATGGGTGTCGCACAGAGAGAACCGGTCGGTATTTTATGCCGGAGGGGCGAGGCGCTTCTCGTGGCGATGATGGCCGTTTTAAAGCTTGGCTGTCCTTATGTGCCGATGCTGCCTTCGTTTCCTAAAAAACGGCTGAATGCGATGATCGGTATCAGCAATGTCCGGTTTACCCTGTGTGACAGTGATACAATGTCCGCGGCAGATGACGGGCTTGACTGCCGCCTTGTGGATATTGCCCGGGCAGCGGCCGGAGGCCGCGGCAAAAGCTATGAGCCGCCGCAGGACCGCTGCGGCAGCGATGTGTGCTTTATTTTATTTACATCCGGTTCCACCGGGGAGCCCAAGGGCGTGATGATCCGTCATCAGTCTATTGCCAATCTGTATGCGGTGATGCGCGGAAAGCTTGAACCGGCTTCAGGCGGATTTTTGTGTACGGCTAATTCGATTTTTGATATATTTATTACAGAAACTTTATTGACACTGGCTATGGGCAAATATATTGTCATGGCTGATGAGGATGAGATGATGCTGCCATGGAAGTGTGCAGAGCTTATCCGGAAATATGACGTTCAGACGGTGGAATTTACACCGTCCCGTGCCAGCCTGTTTGTGGAAAATCCGGACTTTTTGAAGTGTCTTCGTGGGATGCCGGTCGTTTTAATGTGCGGCGAGGTCTTTCCGCCGGAACTGCTTCGGACGCTGAGGGAAGCGGGATGCCGGACGATTTATAATCTTTATGGGCCTACGGAGGTTACGGTTTACTGTACGATGGATGATGTGACCCATACAGATAAAATTACTGTCGGGCGGATTTTCCCCAACTGCCGCGCCTATGTTCTTGATGAACACGGAAAGCGGATGATGCCTACCGCCAGAGGCGAGCTTTATTTTGGCGGAGCCTGTGTGTCGGCAGGCTATGTGGGGCGTGATGAGCTGACAAAGGAGCTGTTCGTGCCAGACCCCTTCCGTCCGGGTGAAACGCTTTACCGCAGCGGCGACATTGTGCGCCTGCTGCCGGACGGACGTATTGATTTTGTGGGGCGGGCGGATCATCAGATCAAACTGAACGGACAGCGCATCGAGCTGGCAGAAATCCAGCGAAAGCTGCTGCGGTCCGGGCTTGTGGAGCAGGCGGCTGCTGTGGTTGTGCCGGACGGCGCCTTTAAGCTTCTTAAAGCCTTTGTCACAGCGCCCGCAGGCCGGACGGTAGATATGAAGGCGCTCCGGCGATTCCTCGAATCGGAGCTTCCGCCTTATATGGTGCCTGCAAGGATTGATGTGCTGGATCATTTTCCGGTAACAGCGACAGGGAAAACCGACTTAAAAGCACTGGAAGCGATGGCCTGTGCCGGCGCTCCGGCAGGCGCTACTGATGTTCGCCCGGGCGGCCTGTCCAGCCCGTCGGCTCCGGGTGTTGCTGATGATGTAGCTGATGCCGCTGTCTGCACGGAGCCTTTGAAAGTGACGCATGTGCAGCTTGAGGAGAAAAAACAGGACGGGGCCGCAGTGGACGGGGCCGCAGTGACTGGGGCATTGCTGGAGGATTTGTGGAAGCAGACGCTTTCGGCGGAGACAGTGGCGGAGGATGTATCCTTCTTTGAACAGGGCGGCACCTCTTTGGGTGCGTTAAACCTGCTCAGCCGCTATTATAGCCGCGGTTTATCCATGACATTGTCACAGTTTTATGCGCATCCGACATTGCGCGAGCATAAAGCACTGTTTTCGGTTCCTTCCGGCAGAACGGACGCTAAGGCGGCGGATATGGCTCCCTTTGTATCAGATGGAGCAGCAATGGCAGCGCCGGCATTATCTGATGCGGCGGCTGCAAAAATGTACGGCGCACAGCCGGTCAGGTTATCTGACGGCCATGGCAGGGGCGTTTTTCTTACGGGCGCTACCGGATTTTTCGGAGCCCATCTTGTCAGGGCGCTCATTGAGCAGGGACACGACTGTATTTATTGTCTTGTGCGGGGCGGCAATCCGAAGCGGCTGTGGGAAACGCTGGAATGGTATTTCGGCCGGGGCTTTGTGGCCGGCGCGCGAAAGAAGGTGCATCCGGTTTCCGGCGATATTTTGCAGGCTGATCTCGGTCTGGCGCCGGAAACGTACAAAGCCATCTGCCAGGATATTTCCATGGTCATCCATGCGGCGGCGGATGTGCGGCATTATGCGGCGGGAGATGAGGCGCTGGCGACGAACCGGGAAGGTACGCGCCATGTGCTGACGCTGGCAGAACGTGCGGGAAGCGTGATGGCCTACATTTCGACGGTGAGCCTTGGAAGCGAATATATCCGCAGTGATCCGTCGATGCACCGTGAATTTAATGAAAATGATTTTGATATTGGGCAAAACTGGGAGGATAATATTTATCTCAAAGGTAAATTCGAGGCTGAACGGCTTGTGCGGGAAGCGGCAGGACAGGGAATGGACGTTCGTATTTTGCGCATCGGGCGGCTTGTGGGACGCAGCAGCGACGGCGTTTTTCAGAAAAATCCTAAAGCCAATGCGTTCTGGGGGCTTGTGTCCGGCATTGTAAAGGCCGGTATGGTGCCCGATAAGCTGGCCGATATGGCGCTTGATACGACGGCAGTCGATGAATGTGCGCAGGCAGCCGTGCTGCTCCTTGCGCAGGGAACGGCTATGGTGTATCATTTGTTTAATCCGACCATGTATTCGGTGCGGGAAATGATCGCAACGATGGGCGTGGATATTGAGGAAACAAGCGGGGAACGCTTTATGCAGCGGCTGCGCGAGGCTTCTGATACGGACGGCGCAGCTATCGCGATGCTGCTTTCCCAGTATACTCGCCTGATCCAGGTGCCTGTGAGAATCACTCCGGTGTGCCGCCAGACGGTCCGGGCATTAAAAAGCCTTGGCTTTGAATGGCAGGTACCGCGCCTTGGACGATTGCTGATGGCATTTTTGCCGGAGGAGGACTAACGATTGGAAATATCAACCCCTTATATGATTATTTTGTTTGTCGCCCTTATCGTGACTATATCTTTTATTATCGCGTTAAGGCGCGGACAGCAGATCATGCTGATTCATAAATTTTATCTGGCTGCCGCGGCGCTGCTTCTGATCTGGCTTGTGGAGATCATCGTCATGGGATTTATCCCGCCGTCTGTGATGACAGCGCTTCAGCTGCTGGATGCGGCAACAACGATGTCCGGCGCATTTATCCCGGTCTGCTCGCTGGCATTTTCCGTGTGCTATACGCAGGAGATCAACGATAAAATGCCCCGGTGGCTCTGGTACATTTTTATTGTACCGGTCATCACAACACTGATGATTTTTACAAATCCGCTGCATCATCTGTACTATACGCATTTTGCGCTGGATAATACAGAGGTGCGTTTCGGACCTTACTTTTACATACACAGCGCCTACACCTATGCCTGTGTAGCCGCGGCGGTATTTTTAGTGATCCGCTATGCGGTCAAAACAAAATCCCGTCTGCATCTTTGGCAGGCTGTCCTTTTTACCATCGGCGGCCTGGCGCCGTCACTGGTCAATCTCCTTGTGACGCTTCATGTGCTTCAGGCCAATATTGTGCTGACGCCGCTGAGCTTTACGATCACCATGGGCTTTCATGGCGTGGTCATTTACCGTCTGCACTTTTTTGACATCCGACCGCTGGCCATGCAGCATTTGCTCAACTGGATCAGCGACTGTTATCTTGTGACAGGCAAGGACGGCAGGGTAGTCAACTTTAATCAGCCGTTCCAGGATATTTTCGGACGGACATATAAAATCCGGGAAAATGCCTGTCTCAGCGATTTTGTCAGCGCCGAGGATATGGAAAATAAAACGCCGGTATATAATCTTTTGTCCGCCCTGGATTCGTGCGAGCGGCTCCAGACACGGATCACTTACGAGCAGCCGCTGGATCTGCGCCGGGACGGCGGGCTTAAACGGTTCTGGTATCTCGTTGAGGTCGCCCCGGTGATGGTCCGGGATCATATCGGCGGCTATGTGTCGATCTTCCGTGATATGACGCAGATTAAAGTCAATATGCAGAAGATGGCAAATAACCAGATCAAAATGATCGAAAATGAACGTCTGGCTTTCCTTGGCCAGATGGTCGGCGGCCTGGCGCATAATCTGAAAACGCCGATCATGAGCATATCCGGCAGTATTTTAGCGGTGGAAAAGCTCATTGAGGAATGCCGGAAAAGCCTTGGGGACCCGGACGTCGTCGAGGAAGATTACCGGGAGATTTACAGCGAAATAGAAGAATGGCTGTCCCGAATGCAGGAGGCCGGCGCTTATATGTCGGATATTATTACGGCGGTTAAGGGTCAGGCAACAAATATTTCAGCTACCGGGGATATGGATTTTGGTCTGGATGACGCTATGCGCAGGGTGATTCTGCTGCTGCGCCATGAGCTGCTGAAGGCACAGTGCCATCTGATCGTCGACGATAAGATACAGAAAAACGGAATTATGATCCACGGTGATATTAATAACCTTGTTCAGGTCATTGGCAATCTGGTGTCCAATGCAGTGGATGCTCAGAAGCCTGATGGCAATCACGATATTATTATCGAAACCGAATGGGATGAGAAGGAATTTCATTTGATGGTCAAAGACTATGGTACCGGTATTCCGGAAAGCTCCAAGCCTAAACTGTTTCATCAGATGGTGACGAGCAAGGGAACCAAGGGTACCGGCCTTGGAATTTTTATCTCAAATTCAGTGATACACGCAAAATTTGGAGGAAGCATGTGGTATAAGGATAACCCTGAGGGCGGGAGTATTTTGGGTATTTCCCTTCCCTTAAGCTGTATTACCTTTGTACCGCGGGACGAGGTAATTGAAAGTGCGCAAGAATAAAGCTGCGAGTCCGGACAAGGAGTTTTCAATCCTTACGCTGGATGATGACAAAATAATGACATTAACACTGCAATCCTATTTTCAGGCGATGGGCTTTTATGTGGATACGGAAAATGACCCTTTTGCAGCAATCAAACGGATCCGCACAGGACATTATGATATTTTGCTCCTGGATTTTCTGATGAATCCGATCAATGGCGATGAGGTCGTGCGCCAGGTGCGTATGTTTAATAAAGATATTTTTATTATTCTGCTCACCGGCCATAAGAGTATGGCCCCACCCCTTAAGACCATACGAGAGCTGGATATACAGGGCTACTACGAAAAGAGCGACCGCTTTGACCAGCTGGAGCTCCTTGTGGAAGCCTGCGCCAAATCCATACGGCAGATGCGGGAAATACGGGCTAAAAACAGGGAGCTGAACCGGGCTTATATGGAAACAATCGATCTGATCCGAAAAATGGTGGATGCCAAGGACTATTATACCCGGGGACATTCGGACCGGGTATCTTATTACGGTGTTTGTATTGCAAAAGCCATGGGTAAGGATGAAAAGTTTGTCGAACGTGTGCGTATTGGAGGACTGTTCCATGATATTGGAAAGATCGGCGTTCCCGATGCGATCCTGCAAAAACCGGGACGTCTGACGGACGAGGAATATGCAAAGATCAAGGAGCATCCGGTTATCGGAAAACAGCTTGTGCTGTCGGTGTCCTCGTTCCACGATATACTGCCAATGGTGGAAAGCCATCACGAATGGTACAACGGTAACGGCTATCCGTCAGGACTTGCCGGTGAAGCGATTCCGGAGGAGGCCCGTATTATCAGCGTGGCGGACTGCTTTGACGCGATGACATCCAAGCGGACATACCGCGACAGCCTGAGTGTTGCTCAGGCGGCTCAGGAATTAGTACGGGGGAAAAATTCTCAGTTTGATCCCGGCATTGTGGATGTATTCATTCGAATTATTGAAGAAAACGACATTTTGGCCGGAGCGAAATCGATTTTCCCCGATCATGTCGCTTAAAATACAGGGAGGTTTTTTGCTATGAAACAAATTTCTGCCAAGGAGAGTCACTATTACAATACGTTTAAAGCGTTCCTGATGGATACGGCGATCAGACATGAGGGTAAAACGGCGATCACGACTTACGACCGCAAGGGCGTGCCGTCTACCGTCACTTATGAGCAGATGAAGGAAGATGCTTTTGCGATTGCCCGGGCGCTGTATGCCAATGGTCTTGCCGGGAAGCATGTGGCTATTGTGGGTGAAAATTCATATCAGTGGCTGGCAGTATATTTTGGTATTACAGTCAGCGGCGGCACGGCAGTGTGTATTGATATTGACCATACGGATGATATTATTATTGCAATGATGAAGCAGGCCGATGCACAGGCGGTGGTGACGTCGCCGGCTCTTGAAGAGCTTGGGATGCGCATGTGCAGAGAAAGCTCAGAGAACATGAGACTGATTGTGATGGGGGCTGCGGCAGTCTCCGGCGAGCCGCTGGATTCTTTTATTAAAAGCGGAGATACGCCGGAAGCAAGAGAGTGGCTGGAGGCCTTTGAGCCGGACGGGAAGGCGACCGCATCGATCGTGTACACTTCCGGAACAACAAGCACGGCCAAGCCGGTAATGCTTTCGCACCGGGCGATTCTTTACAACGCGGCAGATTCCCTGACACTGCTTGATAACCGGGAACGGGTATTTAATTCTCTGCCGCTGTATCATACTTACGGACTGACCTGCGGTATGCTGTGCGCGCTTATCCGCGGCCTGAACATATGTATTAGCTGTGATTTAAAGCGCATGATCCAGGAAATGACACTGTTTAAGCCGGGAATGCTTGTTTCTGTACCGCTCATTATTGAAATTGCAGCCCGTATGTTCTGGGGACTGTTTGAAAAGTATGGGAAGAAAAACAAAATCCAGAAGATGATCAAGCTGGAGGCGGCGGTCCATAAGCCGG
>CASFBR010000072.1 GCA_949292795.1 uncultured Eubacteriales bacterium | reverse complement strand
TCTCGCGGCATTGCCACTCGCTGACCGTTGCCAGTCGGATGCCGCTCGTGCAAACACGGCGGGCCTTCGCTTACGCTCCGGTCGGCGCCGGGCGCGTTCCACCGGCACGCAGCACCGCCCTCCGGGCACACTCGCGCAAACGCAGGCAGCCGCCCCTTTTTAGGGGCGGCTGCCTGCTAAAAGAATTGTTCTGCCTGCTCCGGTCACTCATATTGAGTATCTACCGTATTTAAAAAACATCCATCTTATATCCTGTGGCGGAAGCCTCATACAGCTTTTCAATCGTTTCTATAATGTTGACCTGCCGGTCAATGTTGCAGCCGTCGTTGGGTATGATCCCGCCATTTTCATGGGCCTCATAATAAGCATTTAAAATATCTAAATGATCGTCGTAAGGCTTAAGCGCAATTCGGTAACTGTCCTCAAATCCCAGATAAGAAATTTTCTGAGCACCGTCGATACCGCCTTCGGGTGTGTAAACGATCAGCTCATGGGTCAGCATATTAATATAAATGATTCCCTTGCTTCCATAGATATTGATTGAATAAATGCAGCCATTTTTATCTGCCGCTGTGCACCAGTTCGAGCGGACTGTCGCAATCGCATTGTTTTCCCATTCAAGCACTGCGGCCACATTATCCTCTACCGTCGATGTAAACGCCTCCCCTTTAAGTGAAATACGGTCTTTTGTCAGACATTCCACTTTACCGGAAACCGATTTGATTGGCCCCAGCAGATAAGACAGGATTGAAATCGGATAAATGCCTAAATCCGCAAGCACGCCCCAGGATGCCAGCTCCTTGTTGAAAAACCAGGGCGCATGAAGCGGCCCCTGATGCGCAAACATTCCGTCTGCGCAGGCTACCTTCCCGATCACACCGGTATCGATCATCCGTTTTGCTTCCACAAATGCCGGATAAATCTCAAATGGCAGTGCCATGCAAAGCTTTCCGGTACTTTTTGCCGTATCGCGCACAAGCTTTGCATCGGCAGAGCTTGTTGCAAATGGCTTTTCAATAATCACATTTTTCCCATGATTCATAGCCTCCACCGCAATCTGTGCATGGCATGGATGATATGTTGTCACAACCACCGTATCCAGCTCCGGCTGCGACAGCAGCCCTTCAAGAGAGTCAAAGCCCTGTACCTGAAATTCCGCGGCAGTCTTTTTTGTAACCTCCGGTACAATATCATAAACACCAGTCAGATGAAATTTATCCTTAAGCTTCGTAATTGCGTTAAAATAACGGATATGTGCAATATCTCCGCAGCCAACGACTGCAATATTAATCTTATTCATGTTCAATCACTCCTGTTTTTTCCATTTGATACCGAAGCAGACGGATGGCGTTGCCAAGCTCCTGCAATAAATCCTTTGACGGGTCCATATACGGCCACATAAACTCGATGGTTAATGCGCCCTGATAATTGTTGGCCTTAAGCCGCTGTATCATCCGCTCAATATCAAGATAGCGGTCCTTCGTGCAGCCATCCACAGCCTCGCAGATTTTTATGTGGGCATTGGCCGCCATGGGAAGCAGCTTTTCAATCTCTTCAAAACATTCCTCATCAATCAGAGGTTTGTTGTCCGCCGTAAATTTTTTGTAGTTAAAAATATCCGGGCAGGTAAACAGCGACGGTTCCGCCGTTTTTTCCAGCAGCTTTAAGATTTCACCGGCCTGAAGGCATACATCATTATGATTTTCCAGAGCCAGCTTTATTCCCTTATCTGATGCATAATGCGCAATCTCCTTCATGCCTTCGTATACCCACTGCATTTGAAGCTCATATGGAATATCCGGCTTTTTCCACCCGGTAAATACCCGCACCAGCGGCTGTCCCATACGGGCGCTGATGTCGATCCATCGCTTTACCTTTTGTATATCCTGCCGGCGCTGGTCTTCTGTTGGCATACACAGATCATGCTCCAGAGACATACAGGTGATTCCAATCCCGTTTTCCCGTCCGATCTGCTGAAGCCGGTGCATATTTTCAAAAGAAGTATCGCAAAAATCAATATCTACAACTTCCATTCCACCAGCGCCGTGTTCCCGGATAAATTCCACAAACTGTTCCTTCGTCATCGCCCCGCTCTCAAGCAGCGGATGCGCGCTCCATGTGCTTACACTTAAAATCATTCGCCTGCCCCCCAAACATTCTCCTCTTTCAGGATATTTTCCATATACGCCTTTGCTTTAGCTATGTATTGCTCCGGCTCCTTATATCCGGTAAGCTCAAAGGATAAAAATCCATCATACCCTACCGCCTTTAAGGCGCGGACAAATTCCCGCCAGTCAATGATCCCTGCGCCGGGCGGAAGGGAATAGCACAGCATTCCATCGCCGTCTCTTAAATGGACGTGCCGTATACGGTCCTTTAGCTTATAGACCGACCACGGCAAATATTCCCGCTGGACAAGCTGCCATGCCGTATCAAAGTTTGTACCGAAATTCGGACTTTTGATCGTATCTGCTGCCCGAAGAAACGCATCCGTTGTGCCAACCACCACATTAGCATGGCCTTCCACAAGAAAATCAACGCCTGCATCTTCGCATATTTCTGTCAGTACCTTAAGCGAATCCATATAATTTTCCCATGCCCCCGGAGCATCATAGCCTAACGGCAGCTCCATTTTTAATTTAGGCTCAAACGGCGACGACAGCGATGGATGGAAATAGCACGGTAAATATTCGATAGGCGCATGCATCTCATTGGGCCAGTTTGATACAATATTGACTTTATCCGTTCCCAGGCAAACAGCCTTTTCCACACCGCGTTTAAAAATATCATAGGCCTCCTGCTTGCGGCTGCGCTCCCGTTCCATCAGTCCGGTCACCAGATTGGCATAAAGGACAAATTCTGTCAGTTCCATGCCATAGCTCAAATAAATATCTTTTAATGATTGTATTGTTTCAGCCGTATAATAATGCTCCAGGTCTTCTTTTTGAGCCGCGATCAGCTCCACGCCCTGAAAGCCCAGCTCGCCGATGGTTTTCACAGCATTTTCATACGGCGCATCATAATGGGGATATGTAAAACACCCCACAGCACATCCCAGTTTCAAATGACTACCTCCTGAACCAGCCTTTTTACATTCTATCCTGGTCACTTTACATTCCTGATCATTTTACATTCCTGATCACTTTACATTCTTAATCGCTTTACATTCCTGATCACTTTACATTCTTAATCACTTTACATTTTAATTCAACTGTGGTGATCTTTTATAACCTCACACACTCTGGATATGGCCCGCGGATTACTCTTTCACAGCGCCGCTTGTAAGCCCTGACACAATATATCGCTGGAAGAACAACGCCAGACACAGCGGAACGATTGTTGCGACAACCCCGGACGCCATCATCATTCCGTAATCCACACCGTACTTTGTACTAAATTCTGAAACAGCCACCGGAATGGTCTTGGCTGCGTCAGACTGGGTAAATACAAGGGCATATAAAAATTCATCCCATGCCATCAGGAAGGACAGCGCACCCACTGCCACAAAGCCCGGAGCCGCAGCCGGGACAATAATCCTGCGGTATACGCCAAACCATGTGCACCCGTCAATTCTTCCGGCATCTTCAAGGTCTCTCGGAATCGACGCATAATAACCGTTCATGACCCATATGACATAAGCCAGAATAAAGTTTGTATCAATAATGATCAGCGTAATCAGCTTGTCCAGCATCCCGGCCCGACTTCCCATCACATAATACGGGACGAGCAGCGCAATGGGCGGAAGAAGCTGAAAGAACATTGCTGCAAACAGCAGTACCTTTTTCCCTGTAAAGATCAGTCTTGAAAAGGCGTACGCTGCCAGTGACCCGAGAACAATGCTCAAAAGCGTCGATACACCGGCCACGATAAAGCTGTTTAAGATCGATTTCCGAAATACGGCCGCCTGAGATGCCGCCTCTCCTCCGGCGCCAAAGATCGTCGCATACCGTTCCAGCGTAAACTGCTTTGGCAGCAGATTTGTGCCGCTGTTAAGCATCTCCTTTCCAGGGATGATGCTTGAGATAAACATCCACAGCAAAGGCGCCATTGTCCACACGACCACAAGAATGACGGCTGCATACAAAAAGACCCTTTTGATTTTCTTTTTTGCTTTCATGTCATCCTCCTGTATTAGTCCCCGGACTTCAATACCTTAAAATAAACGAGAGAAAGCACTAACGCCAGCACTGCAATGACCATGGCGATCGCTGCGCCTTTTCCGTAATTAAGATAATTGAAGGTTTCATAGTAGCTGTAAAAGCTGATGACCATTGTTTTATTGGCCGGTCCGCCTTTCGTTAATACATAAACAATATCAAACACCCGGATCGCCTGGATCGTGCGCAGCACAAGGATCACAAGGATCATCGGCTTTAATGCCGGAATATAAACGGCACGCAGGCGCCGCCAGGCCCCGGCTCCATCTACGACAGCCGCTTCCCATACGCTTTTTGAAACGGTCTGAAGGCCCGCAAGCAGCATGATCACCACCAGCGGCAGCATCCGCCATGTATCGGCCAGAATAATCATATGCAGTGCCGTCCCTCCGTCACTGAGCCAGGCAATACTATCTGAAATAATTCCCAGCTTCATCAGCAGACGGTTAAGAATACCGTAGTTGGCATTAAGAATCCAGTTCCACAAATTTGCATTAACAATCGTCGGTACCGCCCAGGGGAGCAGGATCAGTGCCCGCACGATCCCTCTCCCGACAAACTTCTGGTTCAGCAGCATTGCCACCAAAAATCCGAGGATCAGCTGAATCACGATCGATACCACACAGAAATAAAGTGTGATTCCTATGGACTGCCAGAACTCCGGATTGACAAAGATGTCCTTATAGTTCTCCAGTCCGATAAAATCCGTGTCAAAGGTCATCGGGTTTACATCATTAAAGCTCAGCCAGATGGAATAGACGACCGGAAACACACCCATGCCGAAAATAATCAGCACCGCCGGCGCGATCATCGCATACGCGGTCCGTGATTGATAATCCTTTTTTCTTTTACGCATCGCCATCCCCCTTTTTAATCAGCATGTTGTTGCAGCAGCATCAAGGGGTAAAGTTCTTCGATTCTTCAGCCGCTTCATCCAGCGCCTCCTGCGGACTGATTTCTCCTAAAAGCGCCGCACTGATCTTAGGCTGGAGCATATTCGACCATTCACTGTAATCGGGAAGCTGCGGACGGAACTGGGAATATTCGTACTGAGGGTACATCAGTCCCAGATATTCGTAGGTTTCAAGCAGCTCCTGATCCTCATAGAGCGCTTTTAATGTTGGCAGCGTCCCGTTATTTTCCAGCGCAAACTTCTGGTTTTCCTCGCTGACAAGCATCTCAATATATTTCCATGCATAATCCGGAGCATCAGAGGTCGATATGATACCAACACCGCCGCCACCGGTTACAGCAGCGCTTTTCACTGTGCCATTTCCCGGGATCAGACATATGCCCACATCCCCTGCGATCTCCGATTCCTGCGGGTCATTGGCCAGTCCCCATGCGAACGACCAGTTCATTACAAATGCCACATCGCCGGCCATAAACGGATCAAGATTTTCCCGGTCACCGTAGGATATAGATGCAGGGTCCGCCCATCCGTCTTTGATGGAATCTGTCATTACCGACAAGCCCTGTACACCTTCCGGGCTGTTAAATACCATGTTCCCCTCATCGTCCATCCACTGACCGCCAAATGCATAAAGCATTGTCGTCATATCGCAGATCAGCCCCTCGGCCTGCTTTCCGGCCCAGGCAATGCCGTATTTCACAAGCCCCTGATCCATCAGGTCTAACGACATTTCCTTAAGCTCATCCCATGTTGCCGGAGGATTTTCATAGCCGCCTTCCTGCAATACCTTCTTGTTATAAAACATCCATTTCCCATTGTTGGCAAAAGGAATCGCCTGAGTCTTTCCGTCATAGACAAGCTGCTCCAGTGTCGTATCAATAAAGGACGCCTTAAATTCATCGGACATATAGCTGTTTAAGTCCATCGTAATGCCCAGATCGCCAAATTCCGCCGCCCACGGCACATCGACATAAATAAGGTCTGCATCGGTCTTTCCGCTAAAGGACGTGGCAATCTTTTGATGGGTATTGTCATAAGCCTGACTGATCACTTCCACCTCAATGCCATATTGCTCCTTGTACTGCTCCCCAACATGCTCAAACAAGGCGACATCATCGGTTGTCGAGATGATCGTGATCTTTTCCGGCTTATCGGCCTCACTGACGCTTTGTTGACTATTTTTGCTGTCACTCTCAGATGTCTGCGCCTGTTTGGGCGCCCCTGCGCAAGCGGATGACAGACATAATAAAGAAACCATACATAAACATCCCAACTTCGTTTTTCTCATAATTCTCCTCCAAATTTGCGTACAATCTCATGGTTCCTGCATAAGATTACAGAATAATTCAGCGCTGTTTTATTATTTTATATGTAATCTTTGTGATTTGAATTATAAAGAATACCGAAGGGCATTACTATTTTAATCTTGCTTACTTTTTGTACAATTTTGCTTTCTGTATGCCAACGGGCTCATACCATTCTTCTTTTTAAACACCCTGTTAAAATAGCTTAAGCTTGAAAACCCCATATCCATTGCAATCTTTCCAATCGAATCCTCCGTAAACAGCAGCTGCTTTTCGGACTCTCTGATGCGTATATAATTTAAATATTCTACAAATGTATTATCCGTCGCTTCCTTGAACAGCCGGCAAAAATTGTACATGCTGATACCCGATTGCGCAGCCACGGCATTAAGCTCCAGCGGTTTATTATAATGGTTATCAATATAAACCAGCGAATTTCGAACCTTTTCCAGAGCAGCAACCTTCCGCGCATCCATCTGTGGTATACAGATATATTTATTTCTCAGGAAAAATGCAAACATCTGCATCAGATAGGCCTGAATCTGAAGCTCATATCCAAGCTCCTTTTCCCGATATTCCTTTAACGTCTTTTCAAGCAGGCCGCGGATATAGTAGTTGTTCTGTATCCGAAAATGCTGTTTGTTTCCGACCTGCTCAAAAATAATATTGGACAGGTATTTAAACTGTTCAATTTCCTTCAGGTATGGCAGCAGAACCGAGCCTCTGAACTGCAAAATCAGCAGGCAGTGCTCCTGGGTCATTTTCCTTGTGGAATGCAGCTCGTCGGAACCAATGATCGTTATATCGCCCGCTTCCGACAGAAACTCATCATTGCCCACCTTGATTTTCGTTTTACCCTCGATCTGACATAATATTTCCCAATAGTGGTGCCAGTGAAGCTGTGCCCCCGGCCAGCGGTAAGTACACGCCATAAACGGCAGGTCCGATTCCGCCATATAAAAATCCTTTGCCACGATCGCATCCATATATTCACAGTTTTCAATATAAAAGTCACTGTATTCAATTTCCTGTCCCATAAATCCTTACCCCCTATACCCGTTTATTATGTTTTTAAAGCCCGCAATTTATGCCCGTCCGGTTCAGCCTTTTATATCAAATGCACAGGGCAGGCAGCCGCCTCTCTTTGCAGCTGCCTGCCCTGTTTTTTCAGAAATAAATGTATCAGCCATAATCCTCCTTGAATCTGCACAGCATCTCGTTGGTCAAAGAGTAATCATTATTTTCCTCGCGAATTTCCTCCGGCGATACCCATTTTGCCATAGCCAGCTCGTCCTCCTCGATAATGATATGGTCGTCGCCGTCCAGGTCACAGAAAAAGCCAAACAGAAGGCTGTCTGAAAATGGCCAGGGCTGAGATTTATAATAGCGGAGATTTTTAACATGCAAATGTGTTTCCTCAAAAACCTCCCGGGCAACACAGGCTTCGATTGTTTCCCCAACCTCAGCAAAACCGGCGATAAGCGCATAGTGATCGGTAGCCCCGCCTTTATACTGGCTCACAAGAATCTTTCCATCGTGGATCACGCCTGCGATCACGCAGGGACAGATTTTCGGGTATTCTTCGTTATGGCATTTGGGGCAATACATCATCCGTTCGCGCGCCGAATGCTCCATGGGATGCCCGCACCGTCCGCAAAATTGCAGAGCTTCATAAAAACGCCCGATCTGCATCGCTACCAGCCCCGCATACACAGCTTCTTTCGGGCCTCCGTGGCGCAAATACTGCAGCTTCTCATAATGGCAGCCTGGCAGTTCAATATCCCGGGCAAGAAAAAAACGTTCTCCGCCGATTGCAAAAAGATAGCGCATTTTTTGCTGCCGGTCCGCCTCTGAAAGCTCTGCGACAGCCGGAAAAATAATTTCATCCCGTGTGCCGCCGCTCAACACCATACAGCCGTCCTTTAAACTGATCACTTTATCCTCCGGCCGCGGTTCGTAATCGCAGTATTGATTATCAAAATATTTGCCGTTTAAATCCTGTATCATCTGTATACACTTCCTGTTTTTCTGAATCATTCTGAATAATAATGATTATATCAAAA
>CASFBR010000071.1 GCA_949292795.1 uncultured Eubacteriales bacterium | reverse complement strand
TGATAATCCGAGGTTGTGCGCATAAAAGGAATAAAAAAGATTCGGGAAGTCTGACGTATTTTACGCATTACAAAATTTCCTGGAGTGTGGCAGACCGGGCAGACAAAATCATTTACTGTCTGATCGGTCAGAAGCTTGTTTTGAATAGATACTCGATAGATCATGTGTGTACCTCCTGAAATTTTTTCGCCGTTTTTTTTGCATCCCCGGCCGCATGGCTGAATAGTTACTTGCAAATTTAGCCTTGACAAATTGGGGGAAAGGCCGTATTCTTTAGATAATTCATGTAGTATAGTGATTCGGCTATATGAGCGGAATCGTTAGTATCTACATTATATACTAAATAGGCATTGAAAAGAAGAGTAAATATCTGAAACTGTTACAGAGAACTCCGGGAGCTGAAAGGGAGCACAGGGCAGGATATTGAAGATGGCCTTGGAGCCGCGCACCGAGGACGCCAGCAGGCGTTTCAGGCTGCGACGGGAGCGCCCGTTACAGCGCCGGAGTATGATGTGTGTGTCTGACGGCCGATGCGTTTTTCACATTATTGTACTCACTGAGGTTCGCAGCCGTAAGGCGCGGATGAAGCCAGGTGGTAACACGAAGCTTAAGCTCTCGTCCTGAAAGCAATTTCAGGCGGGAGCTTTTTTAGTGGTGCCGGAACTTTAGTTAATGTGCCGGAACTTTAGTTTTGGCACACTAAAAAACGCTCCGCGTGATGCGCACTGGCGCAAGCGGAGGCAGTCGCTAAAGCGACAGCGCCAGGCGCGCGGAAAATACCGTTAAAGCGACAGCGCGAGGCGGAAAGAGCCGCAAAAAAGGAAGGACTGCAAATGCATCCGCGCCAGGCGCGCGGAAAATGCTGTCAAAGTGACGGCGCCAGGGCAAAGAAAACTCCGGGGCAAAGAAAACTCTATATTTACAGGAGGAATGAGAGATGGCGAAGAAACCTTATTACATTACAACTGCGATTGCCTATACCTCAGGCAAGCCGCATATCGGCAATACTTATGAGGCTGTGCTGGCAGACAGCATTGCCCGCTTTAAACGGATGCAGGGCTATGACGTGCGTTTCCAGACCGGAACGGATGAGCATGGCCAGAAGATTGAGATTAAGGCTCAGGAAGCCGGTGTGACACCAAAGGAATTTGTTGATAAGGTGTCGGGAGAGATTCGATCGATCTGGGATTTGATGAATACATCCTATGATAAGTTTATCCGCACGACAGATGAAGACCATGAGAAACAGGTACAGAAGATTTTTAAAAAGCTTTATGACCAGGGCGATATTTATAAAGGCTATTATGAGGGCAAATACTGTACACCATGTGAATCCTTTTTTACGGAAAGCCAGCTTGTAGACGGTAAATGTCCGGATTGCGGCCGTGAAGTGATCGATGCCCGCGAGGAGGCTTACTTTTTTAAATTAAGCAAGTATGCCGACCGGCTGATCGAGTATATTAACGAGCATCCGGATTTTATCCAGCCGGAGTCCAGAAAAAATGAGATGATGAATAACTTCCTGCTTCCGGGACTTCAGGACCTTTGCGTATCCCGTACAAGCTTTTCCTGGGGAATCCCTGTGGATTTCGATCCGAAGCATGTGGTTTATGTGTGGATTGATGCGCTGAGCAACTATATTACCGGACTTGGCTATGACCTGGACGGCGACAGTGATCCGATGTTTGAAAAATACTGGCCGGCAGACCTGCACCTGATCGGAAAGGACATTATCCGTTTCCATACCATTTACTGGCCGATCATGCTGATGGCTCTGGGACTTCCGCTGCCGAAAAAGGTATTTGGCCATCCATGGCTTTTAATGGATGGGGGCAAGATGAGCAAATCCAAAGGCAATATCATTTATGCTGATGACCTTGTGGACTTCTTTGGCGTGGATGCGGTGCGCTACTTCGTACTGCATGAGATGCCTTTTGACAATGACGGTTCAATTACATGGGATCTGATGATCGAACGGGTAAATTCTGATCTGGCCAATATTCTTGGAAATCTGGTCAACCGTACCATTTCCATGAATAATAAATATTTTGGCGGAGTGATTTCAAATCCCGGGGTGAGCGAACCTGTGGATGAGGAGCTTAAGAGCCTTGCAGTTGATACGCCCAGGCGTGTGGCGGCAAAAATGGATAAGCTGCGCGTGGCCGATGCGATTACCGAGATTTTTACATTGCTGCGCCGCTGCAATAAATATATTGACGAGACAACACCATGGATTTTGGCAAAGGATGAGGCGAAGAAAGACCGTCTGGCGACCGTGCTGTACAATCTGATGGAAGGCATCCGCATAGCCGCGGTATGTCTGGAAGCCTTTTTGCCGGAAACTGCCGAAAAGATACTGGATCAGTTAAATACACAGCAGCGTTCCTATGAGGAACAGACATCCTTCGGCCTGCTGGAGACCGGTGGTAAGGTCGTGGAAAAGACGGAGATTCTTTTTGCCCGCCTGGACCCTAAAGAGGTTATGGCGAAGGTGGAGGCGATGCATGAAGCACGCCGGGCAGCAGATGGCAGCCAAAATGGTGGCACAGATGCTTCCGGCAGCGGGGACGCTTTGGATCGTACTCAAAAGGATGGCAGCGCAGAGGATGATGCGGTGATCGACATTGAGGCAAAGCCGGAAATCACCTACGATGATTTTGCAAAGCTTCAGTTCCAGGTTGGCGAGATCATTGCCTGCGAAGCTGTGAAAAAATCCAAAAAGCTTCTGTGCTCTCAGGTAAAGATCGGAAGCCAGGTAAAGCAGATCGTTTCCGGTATCAAGGCGCATTACACGCCGGAGGAGATGGTTGGCAAAAAGGTGATGGTTGTTGTGAACCTTAAACCGGCTAAGCTGGCGGGTGTTCTCTCAGAAGGTATGCTCCTTTGCGCAGAGGATGCACAGGGCAATCTGTCGCTGATGGTTCCTGAGAAAAATATGCCTGCCGGCGCCGAAATCTGCTGACCGGCGACGGCGCCTTAAATGGAGGGTGCGATGTCTTACTCGGAACTTGCTGTTTATATTATTGAAATTATCGGAACCATTGCCTTTGCCTCATCAGGGGCAATGATCGGTATCCGCAGAAATATGGACATTTTCGGCATCAATGTTCTGGCAGTAACGACTGCATTGGGCGGCGGACTGATCCGTGACCTTGTGCTCGGAATCAATCCGCCGAATATGTTCCGGGACAGCTCCTATGCGATCGTGTCTATTGTGACCGCCTGCCTGCTGTTTGGACTTTTCAGGCTGCGCCAGGACCTGCTGGCAAGTCATTTTGTGGAGACTTATGAAAAATGGATGAATGTCATGGATGCCATCGGGCTCGGCGCATTTACGGCGATCGGCATCGATACCGCCCTGAATGTGGGTTATAACAGCATTTTCCTGCTGATCTTTGTGGGCGTGATCACAGGGATCGGCGGCGGTATGATCCGGGATATTATGGCCGGTATGATGCCGTTTGTATTTGTCAAGCATGTGTACGCCTGTGCGTCCATTGCAGGCGCGGTGCTGTGCCTTGTGCTCCGCCTGTTTCTAGGAGACACTCTGGCAATGATCCTTTCGGCGGCTGTTGTGGTGCTCATACGGCTGCTGGCAGCTCATTACCGCTGGAATCTTCCACGGGTTCAATAGGATGGCCGGTATATACTTTACGGGAGGCGACAATGATGGAATCGCATAATAATCAAAAGAAAATGGCCGTTATCAATGATCTTACCGGCTTTGGACGCTGTGCCCTTACCGTAGTTATCCCTGTAATTTCCGTGATGGGGCTTGGCTGCTGTCCGGTACCGACGTCGATTTTGTCTAACCATACGGCATTCCCGTCCTGCTTTATCGATGATTATACCGATAAACTGGAGCCGTATCTGGCAGAATGGGAAAAGCTCGGCCTTAAATTTGACGGGATTTATACGGGGTTTTTAGGCTCTTTAGCTCAGCAGTCGATCGTTCGCCGGTTTTTGGAAAATTTTGGCAGCCCAGAGACCCGGATCATCATCGATCCGGTGATGGGTGACCATGGAAAAACGTACCGTACCTATACGGCGCCTATGTGTGAAGGCATGAAAGCGCTGGTAGGCTGCGGCCATCTTGTGACGCCTAATGTGACAGAAGCCTGTATTCTTACAGATACGCCGTATAAATCCTTCTGGAAGCCGGAGGAGCTTGAAGCGCTGGCATACAAGCTGCTGTGTTTAGGCCCGCAAAAAGCGGTGATTACCGGTATTGAGCTTCCAGGAAAGCGTATTGGGAACTACTGTATGGAGCAGGGCGGACACGGCATCCTCATCGATGTAGAGCTGGCCGGGGAATCCCGCTGCGGCACGGGCGATCTGTTTGCGTCGATCATTGCTGCGGATGCGGTAAATGGTGTGCCGTTAGAGCGCTCTGTCAGGAAAGCCGCACAATTTGTCTCAAAAACGATCAAAGCATCCGATGCACTGGAAATACCCCGCACGGACGGCGTCTGCTTCGAGCCGTATTTGTGGGAGCTTGGAGACTCTAAAAAGCAGTGTGAAGCGCTGCTCTGATGTGGAAGGAGCGCTCCGGAGGCTGAAACGGTGAACATTCAGCCGGACGGGCTGCTGATTGGTCATATAACGAATGATTTGCTGCCGCTGTATGGGGAAACCTATATGGCGGCTTTTGTGCATACGCCCGGAGGGAACGGTTTTCCTTCAAAGTCACGGCGATGTTTTTCCTAAAATGGCTTGGCGAATTTGACAGTGTGGTATATAATAGAAAGGAAATAATGAAACAGTATTGTAAAAAAGTAGTAATAAAACTGAAATATATTTGACGGAAAGGGGATTTTGAATGATTTTTGATACACATGCGCATTATGATGACGAGCGGTTTGATACAGACCGGGAGGCACTGCTTGCATCATTTCCGGATCAGGGCATCGGCTGTGTGGTCAACGTGGGAGCAAACATTGCATCTACAAAAGCGAGTATGGAGCTTACAGAGCGTTATCCGTTTATTTATGCAGCGGCAGGCGTTCATCCAAGCGATGTATCGGAGATGGATGAAACGGTCTGTGACTGGTTAAAGGCGTGTGCAAAGCAGCCCAGAGTCGTGGCGATTGGGGAAATCGGGCTGGATTATTATTGGGATAAGGAAGAAGCTGTGCGCAGCAGTCAGCGCCGCTGGTTTATCCGGCAGCTCGAGATCGCCCGGGAATGTCAGCTTCCGGTGTGCATCCATTCCAGAGATGCGGCAAAGGATACGCTGGATATTATAAAATCCCATGGACAGGACCTTGGCGGCGTGATCCACTGCTTTTCCTATTCTGTGGAAATTGCCCGGGAATATGTGAAGATGGGCTATTATATCGGCATCGGCGGTGTGGTTACATTTAAAAACAGTAAGATGGTGAAAGCGGTTGTGGAAGATATTCCGCTGGAGCATCTTGTTTTAGAAACCGACTGTCCTTATATGGCGCCGGTTCCTCACAGGGGCGAGCGCAATTCCTCCCTGAATCTGAGCTGGGTCGTAAAAACAATCAGCGAGATTAAAGGAATTTCCCCGGAAGCGGTTGAAGCGGCGACATGGGAAAATGCCATGAAGCTTTATCGTATGGCGTAGGATGTATACTTTTGTTCTGCGGCATGTGCTTATCGCATGTCTTTATCAAAAGACGTGTTTTTATCTATAAAGGCATGTGTTTATCGAAAGGCATGTTTTTATCTATAAAGGTATGTTTTTATCGAAAGGTATGTGTTTATATCTATAAAGACGGGTTTTTATTATAAAGAAGAGGTGGTTTTATGAAGTTAAGAAAAGTAATCATGGCAGCCGCCGGTGTTGTGCTGGCCGGGACGCTTGTATTTTCCGGATGCGATTCTAAAAAAAATAATGACGGGAGCAGCACAGGCACCCAGAGTACGGACGATGGCACAAAAAGCGCCGTGACGCTCGGCGCATATGAAGGTATCGAAGTAACAGTGGAAGCGCTGCCGGATATTACAGAAGGTGATGTGATCGATACGGTGATGGCGGCCGTGGAAAACGCCACAGTGACCCAGGAGATTACCGACCGCGCTGTGGCTGAAGGCGATACGGTCAATGTCAGCTATACCGGTTATATGGAAAATGAGGAAATCCCGGATTCTGCCGTGGAGGATTATAATATCCTCATTGGTTCCGGCGTATTTTTTAATGGCGCCGAGAGTGGTCTGATCGGTGTGATGCCCGGGGAAACGGTGGATATTTCAGTGACATTTCCCGATGGTTATCCTCAGGAGGACCTTGTTGGGAAAAGCGCTGTGTATAAGGTGACGGTCAATTATATTGCCAGCGAGCAGCAGGCAGAACTGACCGATGAATTTGTGGCCAGCATCTCGGATTGCAGCACGGTGGAGGAATATCAGCAGCAGGTGAGGGAAGCGCTTGAGGAGAGCCGTGAAAATGAGCGGGAGATGAACCGCCGCAATGCCGTATGGTCGGTTGTTTTGGATAATGCCAGAGTTACCGAGTACGGCACATCGGACGTGGCAAAGATTGCTGATGAATATAAAAGCTATGATGCATCTGCGGCTGAAGACTTCGGTATGTCCCTTGAGGATTATGTGCAGACGTATCAGGGGATGTCCATCGATGAGTATAATGAAACGATCGATGCCATGGCAAAGCAGCAGATTAAAGAGCAGCTGGTCATTGACGCCATTGCAGAAGAGCAGGGAATTGACGGCGAGGATATGACCGAAGAAGAGATTGACCGCTGTGCCAGAGAATTAAACTATGACAGCGTGGATGACTATAAAAACAGCCGGGACCCGGAGGATATGAAGGAGGATGTCAAGGCTGTCCGCGTTATGGATTTTATCATGGACAGCGCGGTGATTACCGAGACACCGGCACAGGAGACAACAGATACACCGGCGGAGTTAGAAACCGGAACGCCGGCGGAAGAAACAACCGGGATGCCAGTCGAATCGGAGACTGAAACGCCGGCGGAATGAATGGCCGGACGCCGGGAAACGGCAGCAGAAACGCCGGCGAAATGAACGGCCGGATGCCGGGAAACTGGCAGCAGAAACGTCGGCAAAATGAACGGAAGGGGCGAATGGTATGGCAAAGCGAAAGAAAAACAGCAGTCACCTCGGTGCGGTAATCGCGATTACATTGTTTCTGGTGATTATTTTTGCAGTGATCGCGGTCCTCGCATGGCTGTTTTTGTTCAAAGAGGATAGTCAGGCTGCAACGCAGTACGTCTATGACAGCTATGTGGAGGATGTTACTGAGGGAAACTATGCAGCCATCTATGACCTGATACACGAGGATGTTCAGGCTTCGGTGGATAAAGAGACAGTGACAAACCGGTATACGAATATTTTTAGCGGTATCGGTGCGCAAAATGTTGCTTTTACCCTGATTGGGAGTGAGGAAAGTGAAAATGACACCGGATGGTATTATAAATACCGTATGACGATGGACACGTCTGCCGGTACGATGGATCATACTTACAGTATGCAAATCTGCAAAGATTCTGAGGGCCAGTATAAGATCATGTGGAGCTCGAACCTGATTTTTCCTCAGCTTGACGATACGGATACAGTCCGGGTCAATACACTTGAAGCGAAGCGCGGGACAATTTATGATGCCAATGGCAGCATCCTGGCCTGTGACGGTGAGGGGGCCAGCGTTGGCTTTGTTCCCGGAAAAATGTCCGATGCCACAAGAGATGAGGATATTGCGGCACTGGCAGAGCTTCTGGAGGTATCGGTGGATTATATTAACGAGCAGCTTGGAGCCGCCTGGGTGACGGATGATGTATTCGTGCCGATCCGGTCCATTGCAGGCGACGACCAGGAGCTTATTGATGCGGCGATTGCCATTCCGGGCGTCATGGTCAACACGACAAGTGCCAGGGAATATCCTTACGGGGAAGTACTGGCTCATCTGACCGGCTATGTTCAGGCAATCAGCGCTGAGGAGCTGGAAACAATGGCACAGGACGGATATGATAGCAACAGCATTATCGGAAAGACGGGCCTGGAAAAGCTCTATGAATCCTCTTTAAGAGGGACGGACGGCTGTGAGATTCTTATTTTAAACAGTGATGGCTCATTAAAGGAAACGCTGGGCTATCAGGCGGCCATGGACGGTCAGGATGTTCATCTGACGCTGGATGCCAGTCTGTGTGAGACGCTTTACAATCAGCTTGGAGAGGATAGCGGTCTTGCAGTGGCTATGAACATGAAAACCGGAGAAATTTTATCGCTTGTAAGCACCCCTTCCTACAATCCCAATGAATTTGTTGCAGGCATAACGAACAGCAAATGGGAAGCGTTAAATAGCAATGAAGAGCTTCCGCTTTATAACCGTTATACATCGACATGGGTACCGGGCTCTGTGTTTAAGCCTGTGACGGCGGCTATTGGTCTGGACAACGGCACGATTGACCCGAATGCAGTGGAGCCAAGCAATGGCCTGAGCTGGCAGAAGGACAGCAGCTGGGGCAACCTGACTGTGACGACGCTGGAAACCTACGGTGATGTGACGCTTCAAAAAGCGCTGGCGTATTCAGATAATATTTATTTCGCGAAGAAAGCATTAAACATGGGCCGGGATGCATTTATTAACGGACTGACGGCAGTGGGATTTGGCGAAAGCCTGCCGTTTACGATGGAGCTTGGAACTTCTACCTACGGAACACTGGCAGATTCGTCGGACGAACTGCTGCTGGCCAACAGCGGCTATGGTCAGGGAGAAATGCTTGTCAATCCAATTCATCTGGCATCGATCTACTCTGCATTTATGAACGGGGGAAATATGTTAAAGCCCTACCTTGTATCCAATGCCGCAGAGCTTGGCGGTGAGGATAATGCTCCCGGAACTTACTGGAAAACGGGGGTATTCAGTGCTCAGACCGCGAATACAATCAATGAGGATTTAAGAACGGTCATTACGGAAGGGACAGGTACGCAGGCATCCGCTGCCGGAGTTACCCTGGCGGGAAAGACGGGAACTGCGGAAATCAAAGCGTCCCAGGATGATACGACAGGAACCGAGCTTGGCTGGTTTGCCGCATATGAGATTGACAATACACAGGACCCGGTTTTGATCATCATGATGGTAGAGGATGTCAAGGATAGAGATGGCAGTCATTATGTTGTACCAAAGGTGGCAGAAGCCTTTCGGATTTACCGGAGCCAGACGCCGCTGGAAGGAAACTGACACTGATCGTGCATCTGTATATGATCGTGTATCCGTATTGAAAGTGGAGTATCATTACTCATCGGTGCACGGATGTGGAATATAATCGGCGATCTGTGTATGGGCGCAGGTATATTGCAACCGGAAAAAGGACGCTGCACAAATCAGACTGTGCAGCGTCCCTTTGTCTCTTACGCTTCTTTCCCTATCTGCCGCAGCTCAAATACTGTCAATGGTGTAATTGATGATCGTATTATAAAGCTGGGTGACTTCCTCGTTGGAAATCGTATATCGCCCGTCCTCATCCGGGGCAACCTTAACGGTGACCGTGATCGGTTCCCGGAAGGTTAAATGGTCTTTGTGTTCTTCAAGAATGGTTAACAGCGGTTCCAGATACTCCCGGGTGAATTCCTCATCGGAAAACTCTTCAAATTCATAATTATTGTTTCGTTCCCGGAAAGCCTCGTTAAATTCCGAAAATTCCTCATAAACAGAATTGTAAAGGTCCAGCGGTTCAATGTCCACGGTGACATTCCCGTCACGGTCAGCCTCATTGACCGTGTAGCGTACCTGGCGGTATATATCCTGAAGGTCCCCGGTAAGCTGCTGCGTCAAATCCTCAGGAATCACATCATCGGCGGTGAGGCCGCAGAAATGAAGAAAAATGTCCGTTTCATGGGCGATAAAATCGTTGTAATCCTGCATGATGTCTGAGACCTCGGAATGGGTGGCAGCGGCGTAATCGTCACACTCCCCTTTGTAGGTTGCATCAAGCATACCCTGAATATAGCCTGAGCAGTCAAAGGTGCGGATACAGCCTCCAAGGCATAAACAAAAAAGAAGCAGTGCCATGACGGCCAGTGTGGTACGGCGGAAATGGTGACGGCGCGTCTGGCGTCTGCTTTCATGGCACCTGCCAGGTTTAATGGACGTATGTAAAACGGTCTGTACTTTATGGTTCATAGGTTCACCCTCTTAACGTATCGTGTAGATTTACAGGAACAGAGATGGATTTTGGCATCTGCACCATATATTTATTTTAGCACAGGGGGGAAGGACATTCAATGAAAACGGGAAATTTCTTGCCGGACGGCGCCGGTTTTGCTATACTGTTCAAAAGAACAGACAACGATATAAAATAACGATATAAAAATAGAAGGGAACGCGTAATATTTATGGAAAAGGAGCAATTTACAACGACAGGAACCGCTAAGGACAGTACCGGCCGAAAGCTTTCAGACCCGCAAAAGACAATAGAGATCATAAAAAAATATAATTTTAATTTCCAGAAAAAGTTCGGACAAAATTTTTTAATTGACAGCCATGTTCTTCACAAGATCATTGCCGGAGCGCATGTATCAAAGGACGATATGGTGCTTGAGATTGGCCCGGGTATCGGGACAATGACTCAGTATCTTGCGGAAGCCGCCCGTCAGGTCGTTGCTGTGGAGATTGACCGCAATCTGATCCCGGTGCTTGGCGAAACACTTGCGGGCTATGACAACGTGACGGTCATTAATGAGGATATTTTAAAGCTGGACCTGACGGAGCTGGCACGGAAATATAATGATGGAAAGCCTATCAAGGTTGTGGCCAATCTTCCATATTATATTACGACACCGATCATTATGGGACTGTTTGAGAGCCACGTTCCCGTAGACAATGTGACAGTCATGGTACAGAAGGAAGTAGCAAAGCGCATGGAGGCTCTGCCTGGAAGCAAGGATTATGGTGCGCTTTCTGTGGCTGTTCAGTATTATGCAAAGCCTTATATTGTGGCGAATGTGCCCCGCAACTGCTTTATGCCAAGACCCAATGTAGACTCTGCGGTCATCCGCCTGACCTGCCATGAAGCCCCGCCGGTCAATACGCCGGATGAGCACCGGATGTTTCGCATTGTGCGGGCGGCATTTAACCAGCGGCGAAAAACGCTGGTCAATGCGCTGAATAATTCACCGGAGCTGACGCTTCATAAAGAAGACGTTCAAAAGGCGCTTGAGACGATGGGGCTTTCAATGACTGTGCGCGGTGAAGCGCTGACGCTTCAGCAGTTTGCAAAGCTGTCGGAGCTGCTGCCCGGTTAATTCAGGACATGGACATCCGCAGTGCCTGGCTGTCCCAAAGGCAGGGAAGTGTCTCCGGGCCACCAGGTCGAGGCCGGATCGATGCTGAAGGTCAGATGCTGACCGTCGTATTGCTCAAGACCGGAAGCCTGCGAGACATCAATCAGGCTTACAGTATTGCTCGAGTAACCGTCGGAGGAGCGAAGCTCCATTGTCCGGGGCTCATCCAGCACGATCAGACGGTAAGTCTGGCTGTGTCCGGACTGCGGATTAGGGTCGGCAATACCCTGGAGGGCAAGGACTTCGTCATAGGTGTAGGTATTGACTGTTCCTGTAAAGACGATGCGATCACCGTCCTCCGGCAGTGATGTTTCTGCCGGGGGCGTTTGTTCAGACGGCTGCGACTGGGAACCGGAATTTGTAGCTTCCGTTCCATCGCTTACAGAGTGTGCGCCGGCGTTTTTGGCAAACCAGTCCTCCAGTGCAGAGGTGTCATTGATGTCATACCAGATGATTTCCTCCGAGGTGATGTCTGACGGAATCTGATCCATCCGTCCGGTCCACTGTGTTTCAGAAACAATATCATGAGCGCTGGTTATTGTGATCCGCTCAATTTGTGTATCGCCCGTTCCGCCGGAGATGGTCGTGAGCATGAGCCCGTTCCCGTCGCCCTCCAGAGCAAGGGAAGCTCTGTAAAAGCCTCCGCTGGCGCCTTCTTCCAGCACACCGCTCATCTGCACAGTAGAATCGGTGTCGGGGATATACTGAAATATCCGCACATGATAAAGGTACATCGTATTTTCCTGGGAGAGGAGAAGCACCGGAATTTGAGAATCCTCAGACATATTCACAAGCGCGTACCGGTAGTTTCCCGTAGGGGTTCCGGCGTTTTCACCATAATCCACAGTGTCGGACACCTGGAGCATACCTTTATAATTTTCAAGAACCTCCCGGGCAAGTGCTTCGGAGCCGGAGTCCGTTCCCGCGGCGGATGTTTCAGCTGTGCTTTCGGTCTCAGCGGTGCTTTTTGTTTCCGAAGCAGGCGTTGTTTCGGATTCCGGCATGGATGTCTGTAATTCGGATTCCGTGCCGGATGCATCCGGGCTGTCCGCTTCTGTGTCCGTGATTGTTTCTTCGGCTGCCGCGTTGTTTTTGTGGTCAAAATATATTTTTGCCGCGCCGACACCAATACCGGTGCCGGCCAGTGCGGCAACAACAACGCCGATGAGCACCTTGGCCGCAACGGTGGAGAAAAATCCCCCTGCGGCAGCTCCTGCCCCTGCGGCCGAGGCGACAGACAGCCCGGCTCCGGCGCCTGCGGAACCGGCGGACATACTGCTTCCGGCTCCTGCGGTCGAAGCGGCTCCTGTATTCGGGGCATACCCGCCGGACATTTCCGGAGCTGTGCTGTTGCCGGCCCCGGGGGTGGTATTGCTGCCGTAAGGATTTGAGCCGTTTTGCCGGGCGGCTGCGGCATTATTATGAGAAGGGCTGCCGCCGGTATGGCGGGTTAAAGCGGAATTTCCGGCGGCAGGCATTCCGTGGGTATACATGATCCGGGCGTGGACAAATTGAAAAATCTGTGACTGTGGGCCTGCGGTGGCAGCGGCCAGATACCCTTCTGCGGCCATGGCTGTTTCCTGCTGACGTAAAAGCAGGCCAAGCAGTACAGCCGGGGCGATACCCCAGAGCTTCCAGCCTTTTTTCTGAAGCTCCTCCGCCTTAAACTTCAGATTTTTCCGGCCATAATTCAGACGGGATTTTACAGTGTTTTCTGAACATCCGAGAGTAGCTGCAATCTCTTTGATGGACGCCCCCTCGATATGGAACATGAGCATACAAATGCGCTGCTCATCTGAAAGAGAGTCGATGAGCTGATGCACCAGTTCCTGTGTTTCCTGACGGGTATAGGAAAGCTCCGGCTGGCTGTAAATGCGGTCATCTTCCAGTTGATTTTCAAAGGGCTCATCCATATCCTCACTTCCCATATCCGAAAATAGCATCGGATTTCTTTTGACCAGCGCATTTTTAGCAGTATTGGCAACAATCGTGCCAAGCCAGGAAGGGAAGGCTTCCGGCTGCGCGAGATGCTCCAGATTAGCAAAGGCTTTAATATAGGCATCCTGAATCACATCCTGCGCATCGCTTTCGTTTTTCATATACTGGAGAGCCAGGTAATACTTACTTTGATATGTGGCATTGTACAGATAGATGTATCCTGCTTCATTTCCGGCTTTGGCCAGTTGTATGGCTTCTGTAAAATTCATCATTTTCTCCCCCTGTAATTTCGTATTTCCTGTGATTTTATGAACTGGTAAATTTTTCGCTTCGTTTTTGGGTCCGGCTCATATTCAGCGCAATCTTTTTGGATGAGCCGGATGAACCATAGAATAAAACGATTCATATGTTCACCACCTTTCATAACCTGGACAGAAAAAAATACGAAAAAGTTTTATTTTATGAAATAAAAAAGTATTCTCTTTAAAACAACTCATTATAGGTATATAATATTTGCGGTCAGATTTCTATGAATTTTGAAAAAAAAATAAATTTTTTTTTGATTTTTAAAACTTTTCCGGAATTTGCACTGTCTGAGTATCAAAAGACACATTACAGGAATGATAAGAGAGGAGATTTTACCATGAAAAGAATCATCAGTGTGGTACTTGCAGTATCAATGACCGCATCACTTTTGACAGGATGTATCGGAGGCCAAAATACGGGGCGGACGCGGACAGAAAGGGAAAGACGCCATGACATTACTGCGGAAAGTGTGGAAGGCACAGGCGTTGGAAATATTTCCGATACCATCGAAGCAGAGTCGGATGGTGAAATGATCTTTGATACGGCAGAAGCGGGGGTGGAGCCAGAAACCGATACCTGGACCGGTGATGAAAACGGGGAAGCTTGCGCTGCACGGGTTCCGGAACAAGTGGCGCCGTATCTTGAAGATGTTCAAAAAATTGCAATGTCTGTGGCCCAGATTGCCAGTGATGGAAATTACAGTTTTTCAGAGTGTGCTTCGTATTGCGGTGAACAGCTTGACCAGTTAGAAGCGTACTACGAAGCGATCAACGAACAGATGCAAAATACGGCCGCATACAGCGGCGGGCGCTCGGGCGGCTCATCCGGCGATGACGGTTCGGAGGCGCTTTTACAAAGGGTGAATGCAAGTATCGGTGAAATTTATTCGCTTACCGATTTTATCGGTGCTTACAGTATCCTTATGGAATATTATCTTGAAGGTATCGGCAATGATGCGGAAACATCAGCGGACTATTATACGGTAGCTTTAAATACATGGGCAAAGGTAAAGGATAGCTGCAGCCAGATCGAGGCGCCCAAAGCTGTGGGCGATGCGTGGATTCATTTTCAGGATTCCATGCAATACTATTTATTATGAAGCCCTTGCGGCGGCGATAAAGGCAATGCCGGATGATGAGATCGAGGACACGCTGGCAATGTATACGGCAATTTCGCTGAGCCAGAGAAATACGCAGATGTTTAATAATTATTATAATACGATCGTGGTGCAGGCCGTCAGCGGGCTGACGCATCAGATCGAAGTGATAGACGGCCTGATTGGCGGTCTTGATGAGGATAAAGCCAGTGCGGTGAATGTGTCCTATGAAATGACAGACAATATTATGCCGAATTTGTATCCAAGTATGGATTCCGCATTAAATCTGTGTATTTCTACAAACAGCGGAACACGGGAAGTTATAGTATCTGCGGAGATTGAAGGATTTACTCAGAAATATGAAAAAAAGATTACGGTGACACCGGAAAATGCCTTTTATATGATCAAGCCCCAGATTGCTCTGGATACGATGGATCTGAATACGTCCCGGACAACGCAGTTTGACCTGACGCTGACCGATGCCAGTACCGGAGAGGTTATTGTCCGGGATACCCAGCCGGTTACGGTGGAAAGTATTTATGATATTTGCTATTATAGTAATGCTTTTGGAACAACGGAAAATAACAATATCCTGGCCTGGATCACTGCGGAGTCGGAGGGTGTTTTAACGCTGAGAAGAAACGCAACGCAGATTCTTGGCGAGCTTCTTGGCAGTGAGAATGCAACACTTCCGGGCTACCAGCCGGCATGGGGGCTTTCATCAGGGGATCCCAATATTGCAGCATATCAGATTTATGCGATTCAGTGTGCCATCAGTGCGATGGGTGTCCGTTACAACAATGGTGCTTACTCTTTTTCTGATATGCAGCGGGTGCTGATGCCGGATGCGGTATTGTCCAGCGGCTCGGGAATCTGTATCGAAACTGCGATCTTAATGGCAAGCGCTGTTTTGTCTGCGGGAATGCATCCGCTGATTATTCTAACGCCCGGCCATGCGCAGGTCGCTGTGGAAACCTGGACGGGTTCCGGACAGTATTTGCTTGTGGAGACGACGATGCTTCCGTGTGATCCTGAAACAACAAGTATGACGGATATGATCGCTTTGTGGTCGGATGATGAATGGGCTCAGTATTTATCCACGGCCGGAGAAAACGGAACGGTCTATGTGCTGGATTGTGATCTGCAAAAGGCACTGGGAATCAAAGGTCTGGACTATTATGCACAGTAACCGGTGCAGCTTATCTGCTTAAAAATAAACGATGGAGGTATACATAAATGTTTTGTACGAAATGTGGTAAGAAAATACCGGAAGATTCAATGTTTTGCCCGTTTTGCGGGGCGCCGTCCCAAAAGAGCGGTTCACACAGCCATGAGCGTCATCCCGGCAGCGTAAATCCGGCGGCATCTGGCGGCCGTGCTGCCCGGGATAATGCAGCGGGGCATGGAAGCCGCCCGGTCCCAAATGGCGGGAGCGGTTATGGAAGCCGCCCGGTCCATGATAACCGTCCGGAGCGTCCGCACAAAAAGCTGCCGCCGTATGTAAAGTTTATTGCGATCGGCGCGGTGGCATTGATTGTTGTGCTTGCAGTCAGCATCAAGGTAGGGACAGAAATGGCGCATATCCAAAGCGGTCAGAGTACCCTGGCTGACGGAAGCGGCAGTGCGGACAGGCAGGACGGACAAAACGGCATGGAAGCCGGAAACGGTGGCTCCGGCAGCCGTAGTGATGCTGATGACGGCGGCTGGAACGGCTCCGGCGATGGCGATAGCGGCCAGAACATCACAGATGACAGTGACGGCGGCTGGAATGGTTCTGACGATGATCAGGACGGTACGGGAAGCATCGGCAATGGACGGGAAGCTGAGGATGATTTTTCGGAATGGGCCGGAAATAAATCTTTTAAAGCGGCCTATGAGGATGAGTACGCTTCCTTTGACAGTACGATTCAGGATTATTGTGAGCAATCGAGTATAGAGTACATGGATACCATTGACGAGTATGCCGAGCAGATCGATGAGGCATATCAGCTTATTGAAAAAGCGATACCGGGCTTTTCCGATAAGCTTGCAGAAGATATTGGGTCCGTAACAGACAGTGAAACCGGATCGGCAATCATTGAAAAGGTTGCCGGAGCTGCTTTAAATAACGAGGATGTCCGTAAGACGGCCTATAAAATGACAATGCTGGCTGCGGATTCGCTTCTGTCCTATATGATGAACGCCATGACAACAGAGGACCCCTATGTGTTTGACATTATTATGATTAATGGTGATTATACGCTTTTGCGGTCCGCAGGCACTTATGATGATTTCGGAAAGATCACAAAACAAAATCTGGGATATGATATAAAAACAGATGCGGCTCAGTGGCGTAACGATCAGCTGGGACAGGAGGCCCAAAGTGCTGAAACGGATGATGAATATGCCGGATATATGGGACGGATCGCAGCGAATAAAGACCGGGCGGCAGAGGTTGAGCAGTTATATTTAAAAGCAATGGCAACGATCGCATGCAGCGGCAATTATTATTGCAGTGAAGAACAGACGGGAAGTCCAAAGCTTTACATGCTGGCCGGAGAAGACGGAACGGTCTATAATACCTTCTGGGCACCCGGAAGAGTTAAGGCAGAATCCGATGAATATTTCGATGCATCCATCAGCGCCCAGGGCGACTGCTTCCTTACCGGAGCTGCGAATCGTTTTATCATGGACCGTTCGGGAAATGTCCTGTTTGAAGGAAATTCCATGAATGAAAGAGAAGCTGAGCCGGCCGGAGAATCGATTATCTTAACCTACGGCCCCAGCCAGAATGTCCTGCGTGAAACAAAGGCAGAGGATTCCGTTAATGGGACATACTATATTCTGGAGCTTGCCAGCAGAGACGGAAATACCCAAAAGGTCCTGGAGGTTAAGGATGTGGATATGGGCTCTGTCGTTTCCGGCTTCTATTATGATGATGTTCGCGGGGTACAATGGAATACCGGATCGATGAATTATAATGATTATACATTATTAACAGTCGTAACCCTGGATGAGAGAGAGGAACAGGATATAGTTATTGATCTTTCATCAGGCCAGGTATACTCAAAATATGATTTTCAGGTATCGATAAATGATTCCATGGACAGCCTGGCAGAAGAAAATGCCGGCTTCTGCGAACAGGGTACGGCCCAGGACGGATGGATGTGCAAGGTTGAAAGCGGTGAGATTTTTGTGAAAAATTCTTCGGCTGCAATTCAATTTATGACAGATATACCGGATGAACAAACAAAGCTGGATACAGCAGGCGCTTCCTTTAATACGGATGCACTGCTAAAGGCCATCGATGAAACGCGGAAAATCGAGCGCTGGTATTATAAAGACGGGGTTTTGTGGGTTGTTACGGACAGCGGTTATTTTTATACCTGTGATATGGAATCCGGAAAGAAAAGCGATGAGGTTAAAATTGGCGAAGCTTCCGTATATTATTTTACCCCTTACGGGCTGCTTGTATGTACAGAAACTGCGCAGCAGGCATCCGATGGAGAGGCGACGGAGTACAGCGTTTATCAGTATGATGCTTCCGGAAAGGAGATTGCTGTATATCCGGTCTATAATAATGGCTACAATGGTCTTAGCGGTGATGTTTTCGGATTTCTTTACTGCAACGGAAAGAACACCTACAACCTTGCGGTACAGACGGTGATCCGTCTGGATTAAATTGCAGATTTCAGGAGGGAAATGCACGTTTACAGCAAAACGAAGGTTATATGGATATAGTGGCCAGAAGCGTTATTGAGGGCACCTGTTAGATTGAAGGGCCGCTCAGCTCTGCTGAAATTTCATTTGAAGCCCGGGTGATCCGGGACAGCAGCGGACAATGGTATCTGTGTAATCATCCTAAGATGGGCGGGCAGTAAGACCTGCCGGTAAAGGTCCGTTAATAACGGAGACAGAAATAAAGAAAACAGGCCGGATGCAAGAGAAGTATATAAAGGAATTGACTTTTGAAATGTATCGTGTTACGATTTATATCGTAGCACGATATATTTTATTTATTGCATAGAAAATATCGTTTCTGTGCAATAAAAAAGCTCCGATATAAAATGCGAAGCCCGGAGGGGAGGTATGGCTTTGGAACGATTGTACGAACCGTTGACAGAGAGTGGTTATTATATTCTTTTATGCCTGTCGCTTGGTGACAGCTATGGCTATGAGATTATGAACCGGGTGCAGGAGCTGTCAGGAGGGCTTGTGACGATCGGTCCCGGAACAATGTACGGCGCCCTTAGCAATATGATCCGGAAAGGCTGGATTTTTGAGGCCGGACATAAAGGAAAGCGACGCATTTACCGCCTGGCAAAGCAGGGGGGGGAGGTTCTGGGCCAGGAAGTACAAAGGCTGGAAACGATGGTTTCGTGTGCACGCGCCATCCGGGGCATGTCTGAGGGGACCGCCGGGGCTGCGGGGAGCGCTGGGGATTTACAGGATAGAGTTTCACCTGGTGATGATTCCGGCTGCAAAGCTTTCGGGCTGGATAAAAAATGACGATGTTTGGAACTCATGATATGAGTTTACATAAATATTTCCCGGTAACGGACATCATGTCCAGGGAGAAAGAGAGGGTCTATGATCGAGATAAAAAATCTGACAAAGATTTACCGGCTGAATAAAAAACAGCAGCGGGAACAAAAGACAAAGGATACGATAAAAAAGGCGGTGGACGATTTAAGTCTGACGGTTTATCCCGGGGAGATTTTCGGGCTTCTCGGAACAAATGGCGCAGGCAAAACGACAACGCTTCGGTGTCTGGCGACATTGCTTAAGCCGACAGAAGGGACGATTACCGTGGATGGCTTTGATGTGCGCAGGGATTCCGGAAAAGTGCGGGAGAAGATCAGCTTTCTTACCAATGAGATCAAGATGGACCCGTACTTTACACCAGATTATCTGTTTTCGTTTTTCGGAAAACTGCGCGGTATGGATCATGCGCAGATCGATGCGCGCAAAAAGGAGCTGTTTGCGTACTTTGGTATCACGGATTTTAAGGATAAAAAGGTGGAGGAGCTCTCCACAGGTATGAAACAAAAGGTTGCCATTGCCGTGAGCCTTGTGCATGATCCGGACATCGTGATTTTTGACGAGCCGACCAATGGCCTGGATATTGTCACGGCACGGGCCGTGCTGGATTACTTAAGAAAGCTTAAGGAGCAGGGCAAGACCGTGATCGTGTCAACGCATGTGATGTCTGAGGCGCAAAAGCTCTGTGACCGGATCGCCATTATCATTGACGGAAGGCTGACGGCCCTTGGAACGCTTGAAGAGCTTGAGCAGCAGACCGGCGCCGGGGACCTTGAAGATGCCTTCTTTGAATTGTACAGACAGCACGGGAAGGAGGCATAAGCTTATGAGCGGTTTGAAGGTTGTATTTAATAAAGAAATGCGCAGGGTTTTTAAAGAGCCCAAGATGATTTTTTCACTGTTTATTCTTCCGGTAGTGCTGATGATCGGTATTTATGCACTGATCGGTTATCTCGGACAGAATATGAGCAGGGATATTGAGCAGCATACATCGGTCGTATATGTTCAGAATATGCCGGAGAAAGCAAAACAGCTGCTTTCGGATTTTACAGCCCAGGCCCAGGTGACGGACTTTGATTCGGCTGCGGACCTTGAGGCGATGAAGCCGCAGGTTGCCGATGGAACGATCGACCTGATCGTGATCTTTCCGGAGAACTTTATGGAGAGTATTGAAAATTATGAGGAAGGCGCTGCAATTCCCGATGTGCAGGTATATTATAATCCGATGGAAGATTATTCCAGTGAAGCATGGAGCCGCTTCAGTGCGGCCGTGGACGGCAGCCTGCGTCCGGCGCTGCTGGCAGAGCGCATCGGTGATATGAGCCAGTTATCTGTATTTACGGTGAATGCTTCCGGCGGCGGGGAAATTATCGATGAGCAGAGAGCCTCGGGGAAAATGCTGTCTATGATGCTTCCATATCTGATTACGATGCTTTTATTTGCCGGGACGATGAGCCTTGGGATGGATACGATCACCGGCGAAAAGGAGCGGGGGACGATGGCGAGTATGCTTGTCACCCCGGTGAAGCGCAGCGATATTGTTCTCGGAAAGCTGCTGGCATTAACCTGCATGTCCATGCTCAGCGCGGCGGTTTATATTGTGGCTCTTGTTATTGCTATGCCATCGGCGCTGGGAGCAGGGGATATGGCGTTTACCTTTACGCCTCAGCAGATCGTTATGGTGATCGTATTGATGATCCTTCTGGCGTTCTTCTATGTCGCCCTTGTATCTTTGGTGGCCGTTCTGGCAAAAACGGTGAAGGAAGCAACGACTTATGTGACGCCGCTGTATATCATCGTGATTGTTGCCGGATTATTTACGATGCTGTCCACCTCCGGCGGCCATGAAACATGGGAATATATCGTGCCCGTGTACGGTGTGGCGCTGGCCCTGGGTGAAATCTTTACACAGGAGCTGACGATCGTCCATTTTCTGCTGACCTCCATAAGCACACTGGTGATCAGCGGTGTACTCTCGGCAGTCATTGTGCGCGCGTTTGACAGCGAGCGGTTTATGTTTAATGCATAATGAAATGATGTACGCAGCACGGAGAGGTGTATGGAATACTAAGTGGTGTGTGCAATACCCGGCACTGTGCGCAGCAGTACTGTCTGAAAATTAAAGAAACATAAAGAAAATGGGATGCTATACGGAAAGTATGACATCCCATTTTTGAAATTACACTAGTTTGGAATTACACTAGTATACTAGGCTTCTTTGCGCCGGTTAAAGCACATATTAAATATATAAGAAAAAATCAAAACAGTCAGGAAAAATCTGAAAAAGCGGATGCCCTTCATGGAAATCGCCGCAATAATGACTGCCGTTATAAGAAGGATCAGTGTTTGTATAGATATGATCCATACTCTCAGCCGGGATGCGAGGGCAGCCGTCAGACAAAGCATAGCATATCCGGGCATTAAAAGATATGCGCTTAATCTCCAAAAAAACAGAGGGATTTTCGGCGGCTAAGGTGGAAGGAAAATGGTGGTGTGTGGTGTATATATCTGAAG
>CASFBR010000070.1 GCA_949292795.1 uncultured Eubacteriales bacterium | reverse complement strand
ACGCTGCCATTTAAAGCCATTTATCGTACTTGGAAAGCCTGAACCGGTCTTTAACGCCCAGGGCTACCCGGTATATGCTTACTCGGCCAACGATTTCCCGGATTTTTCAAAAGCCTTCCGGGCATTTGTACGCCATCTGATCCAGCGCTACGGCATCGATACGGTTGAGCAGTGGGCTTTTGAATATTCTTATAACATGGTCGAGGAGGGCTATTTTTCTAAAAATCAATTTTATTATAATTTTTTAAAAAGCAGTGCCGAAGCGTGGCATATCCTAAAAGGTATTTCCCCGGATTTTCACTTCGGAGGCCCGGGGCACCGGCTTGCCCAGGCCGAGGAGCCGCTGATGCATATTTTAAGCTGCTGGGAAAAGGACGGCATACAGCCGGACTTTATTACGATCAATGCCTATCCAATGGAGCGCACGGCCAACGAAAATCACCGGATCGATCATAAATATTCCCCGGACCCGTTTATTTCCCGAAAACGGGTGCTTCAGCTTAAAGGCTTTCTTCAGGACGCCGGCTATGAAGCGATTCCTATTTATATCATTGAGATGGCCTTTACCTTTTTAAATAAAAAAATGCTGTCCGATTCTTTATTTCCTGCGGTTTACACGGTCCAAAATATCCTCGGGCTTTGTGATTTGTGTCAGTGCATCACGCTGCCAACCCTCTCCGATCTGCATTATTCCCGCCTGGGCTATACTGGGCTTCTCGGCGGACATAACGGGATATATTCCATTGACGGCATCCGGAAGCCTTTGTTTTTTGCACTGCTTTTTATGCATAATCTCGGAAATGAGCGGCTGATGATGTCGGACAATTATATCGCGACCCGCCACCGGGACGGCAGTCTCCGTCTGCTAATGTACAATTACAAGCATCCGAACAATTATTTCTGCGCGCACCCGGACTATGAGATCACGGAGCACAATTTTGATACGCTCTTTTCGGATGCCGCGCCGGCTACATTTAATTTTCATCCGGGTGTCCTGACACCTGGCAAATATTTTATAATGGAATACACGCTGACCCGGGAGTTTGGAAGTCTCCTGGATAAATGGCTTGAGGGGGGGCGTGACCGATTGCTCCTGCCCCATATTATTTATCAGCTCAGGCTCCAGATGGACGTCCATTTCATGTATCATATTGTGGATATTGGCCAGGACACTGTTCTGCATTATACGCTAAAGCCGCTGGAAATGAAATTAGTCTGTGTATTTTCCGCAGATTAGGTGCCGCCTGTTTGTATAAATACTGTTCGATTTGTATGATATTCTTATATGTAAAATGAGGCCTCATCCATGTGAATGAGACCTCAGCCATGTAAGGATGCCAGATGCATTTTCAGACAGGATCATTTAAAGTGAATCGATACGCTTCCGCTGTCGCTGTGGGCGGACAATGCGTTGGCATCTTTATTTGTTGAAACAAAACGGGAGCCCAGATTTCCATCCTGATCATAGCCCTCCACATCAACATCTCCCAAATCCGTGGAAAGGTCCAGGGCATAGTCATCAATCGTGCCTGTAAGTCCCATATCTATATCGCCCATACCGTTTGTCACAGTCAGTGCGGTGAGCACACATTCTTCCGCGCAAAAGCTTCCCATGTCCATCGTCACGGTGCCCTGCTCCGTATTTTCCAGATACCGGATGTCCACATCTCCCATGCCGTTCTCAATCGACAGCACACCGGCCGTACATGTTTCCAGGTCCAGACTGCCCATATCCAGGGTAATCGAAGCATCATCGGCACTGAGACTGTCACAGGTCACATCGCCCATATTATTTTGTATTGTCACAGCTTTTCCGGAAATTGTCCCGGCGTCAAAGCTTCCGCTGTCCATAACCGCAGTCAGGCTGTTTCCGTCGAAAGCCTCCATCCGAAGATCGCCCATCGACAGTTCAAGCGTCATTGATGCAGCCTCAATGCTGTCAATGGTTATGTCGCCCATATCGGCTGTAAGCTCCACTGTTTCCAGAGACTGACTACCTGGAACATAGAGGTTTACATAATCCGACTTTGGATTCAAAATATTCCCAAAGGACAGAAAGTTAAATCCCAGGAAGCTGTCTGTTGCTTCAACCGTCATTGTAAAAACGCCATCCTCAACATAATAATCGGTTTTTCCGGCCCCGGAAGCCAGATGATATTCCAGATAATAATCGTCTGATGGGATAATGTGAATATTTCCTGCGGGGATGTTGATGCTCACCGAAGTAAACGGGTCAAGCTTTGTTTTCTCAAGACAGTTATTGCCGTTTGCCGCTGTATCATTGTAGCTGTGGACGCCCGAGGCATTAACATAAAATCCGGGGCGCCCGCCCAGTAAAAATCCGATGCCTCCTGCAATGATACCGGCACCCATACATACGGATGCGCTTATAATCAAATATTTTTTACTTTTTTTCATTTCTCTTACCTCCGATCACTGCACTCATACCACGGGCAATGGCATTGATACTCCATCTTCCAAAAATGGCTGCGCCCCAGATTACCAAAATGGCAAGGCCGATACAAAATGTAAAAATACCAAGATTCACAAGGCCGTTGCTAAAAGAGCCAAATAAAAGGATCACACTTCCCACGAAACCAAACACAGAGCCGGCGGCAAACGCAGCAGCACAGACAATCACGCAAAAAACAACCGCCAGAAGGCAGATCACAATAGCGGCAATTACCGCAACGCCTGCCAGCGCCAGCGGTATGGCAATCGGCGCGGCAAAAATTCCGAGGATGCCGATCCATATATTTTTCAGGCCGCGCTTCATGTTCTTTTCCGGAGCTTTTGTACTGGCAATGGCAAGGTCCATAACAATGGCATCGGCGGCCGCCTCCGGTGTCCCAAGGTCCTCGATTGCCTGAGCTTCATTCTCCGGCCCGGCCTCATCAAAATATTCATTAAAATAGTCCATGGCCCGGTTAAAGTCTTCTTTGGGAAGCCTCTTTAGCCGGCGGGCCAGATGCTTCATATATTCAGTCCTGTTCATCAAGATTACCTCCTTCAACAATCGCATCGATCGCGTCTTTATACTCAGCCCACTGCTGCTTGAGCTGCTCACACTGATCGCGCCCCTGGGGCGTGATCGTGTAATATTTCCGGTTGCGCCCCTGAAACGGCTGATCATACGTTTCCACAAAGCCATTTTCCTGAAGTCGTTTTAGCACCGGATAGAGCGCGGAATCTTTTGTCCCGGAGACCTGCTTCAAAATCTGACTGATCTGATAGCCATAAGCATCCCTTTGAGATACAACGGACAGAATCAGCAAATCCGTCATCGGGCCATTCAAGGTAAACAGCATGTTTATCACCCTTTTCAAGCATATAGTAATTGTATATATATGTTTTATTTTTTATATATTATAAATCTTATAATATATATTGTCAACACATATATTTAAAAATTTATCTATTAGAGAAACCTTTTTATTTTATAGAAGCTTTTTTATTTTATAGAAGCTTTTTTATTGCATAGGAACGCAAGCTTCTATGAAACCAGCATGCTGTGCACGGCGCGGCAACACCATATATGAAAGCCGACAGCTGCACTTTGTGCGTTGTGCACCTTCTCAGCCGGACGCTGTCCAAGGCTTTCACAGTAAAAAACAAACAGCTCCATGTATTCGGAGCGATTTAAAGCTCTGAATCACTATGGAACTGTTTTTATGTAACTATTTTAACGATGGAACTGTTTTATCCATATAACTGTCTCAGCTATGGAACAATTTTTTACCATTCTAATGACAGATGCCGGATTGTAAATGATCGATTACAGATGATTTGCCACCTCAAAGGCATCCCAGATCGCATACATAATATTCGATACCTGACGGGCATCGCCAAGCAGGTAAAGCTCGGGAATATCAAACTTCAGTTCGTCATACAGACGGTTATTTTCTTTATAGCCGACTGCCAGGATCACACTGTCACAGGGCACACGAAGCGTCTGCCCATCCTTGCGGACACTGAGAATACCATCCTTATAGCCGTCCGCCATTGCCCCGGTCAGCACTCTCACGCCGGTATAAGGCACAAGCCGTTCCAGCATATCCTTATTGGCATGGCACAGCGGGCCATTGACAGCCATAAGCTTATCCAGTGCTTCCACGATTGTCACCTCATGTCCATGCTGCGCCAGCCAGAGCGCTGTCTCGCAGCCCACAAGGCCGCCGCCGAGAACGACCGTTTTTTCACCACAGTCCTTTTCTTTTAAAAGTACCTGAGCGGCTGTATATACATGCGCATCATCGCCCAGTGAGAACTGCTTCGGCGTGGAACCGGTGGCAATAATGACCGCATCATAGCCGCCGTTAAGCACATCCTCCCGGCTCACAGCTGTCTTTAAATGCACCGGTACATGAAGCTTTTCCAGCATGGTTTCATACCAGCGGGCCAAAGCAAGATCATCTGCTTTAAACTCCGGGGCTCCTCCGGGAATCAGATTGCCGCCAAGCTGCCCATTCATTTCAAACAGCTCCGGTCTGTGTCCACGGATGGCCAGTACTCTGGCTGCTTCACAGCCGGCAACGCCGCCGCCCACGATCATCACCTTTTTACTGCGGCACACAGGATTATAGGCGGTTACCCGCTCTCTTGCGGCCTGAGGATTGACGGCACAGTTGATCATAGAGTATTCCTGCACCCGGCCCATACAGCCTTCCTGACAGGAAATACACGGACGTATCTGCGCTTCATCGCCGCAGCGAAGCTTGTTTACATAATCCGGGTCAGCCAGCAGCGGCCGTCCAAGACTGATGACATCGCATGTGCCATCGGCGATTGCAGCACTTGCCATCTTTGGATCGTCCATACGGCCGGCGCACAGCACCGGAACATCCACAACCTCTTTCACCATTTTACAATAAGGACGGTACAGCCCTTTTTCCATATACATCGGCGGATGGTTCCACCACCACGCGTCATAGGTTCCCACATCCGTATCAAGGGCATCATAGCCATAGCTTACAAGCAGCCGGGCGGCCTCAAGCCCTTCCGCAATATCTCTGCCTTTTTCTTCAAACACTTCTCCGGGCAGCGCGCCTTCCCGCCAGTCCTTGATCATACTTTTCAGACTGAAACGAAGCACCACCGGGAAATCGCTGCCGCAGCGTTCTTTAATCGTCTCCACCACCTCACGGGCAAACCGCAGACGGTTTTCAAGGCTGCCGCCGTATTCATCCGTGCGCTGATTAAACATGGAAATGGCAAACTGGTCTAAAAGATAGCCTTCATGAACCGCATGGATTTCCACACCGTCAAACCCGGCGCGTTTGGCATTATAAGCGCCATCTCCGAACGACCGGACAATACTGTGGATTTCATCAACTGTCAACGGCCGGCATGTTTTATCCAGCCAGCGGTGCGGGATCGGCGATGGCGCCACCGGCGGAAATTCTCCGAGGTTGGTCGGGATCGTCACACGGCCAAAGCCGCCGGACATCATCAAAAATATTTTACTGCCATAGGCATGAATCCGCTCGGTCATTTCCCGGGATGTACGGATAAAATGTACCGGATTATAGGTTGAGTTCGGACAGTTTGGCATACTCTGTGTCTCTACCTGACAGTCTGAAAAGGTCACTCCGGTTATAATAAGACCGGCACCGCCCCTGGCACGCTCCGTATAGTAATCGATTCCCCGCTGGTTAAAGCCGCCCTGGTCATCCGCCAATCCAAGCGGCCCCATAGGCGCCATGGCAAAACGGTTTTTAATAGTAACCGAGCCGATGGTGACCGGCGTAAATAAATTCTCATATTTCAAGTGCAACACCTCCATAGGACTATTATAGATAAAAAAAAGAGCGCCATCCAGCAACATATCTGTTCCAGATGGCAACTCTTAGTTTCTTACTCATATAGGCGGGACCGGTTTTTGATTCATATCGCCCGGGGATTCATATAGCCGGAAGCTTCATGCAACCGGAAGCTTCATGTAACCGGAAGCTTCATGTAACCGGGGTCAGGGGCAAAAGCTGTTCCAGAAGGCGTATCGTAGGCATGTCCGCATTTTCCTTTTTACAGACGCCGTAGACATCCCAGGTCAGCCTTTCCCTAAACGGAATCGCATGCATATCGGCAATCGCCGTATCTTCCAGCATAAATTCCGGTATGACCGCCAGCCCGACCCGCTGGTGGCACAGACGGTTTAAAAGCTTTCCGTCTGCGGTTTTTGCCACAATGTCCGGCATAAAGCCGCGGGCCTGACATGCGCGTATAAAATCATGATATATATGAAACAGCTCATTCATAACGATCAGCTTTTCACCGGCAAGCTCAGTCAGTGAAACCTCCTGCTGCTCATACAGCGGATGACCCATATAGACAAGCAAAAGCACCGGTATTTTTGAAAGGCACCGCAGCTTAAAGCCTTCCGGGCCATCCCTGCCCACAACAAAGCCATAATCGATGCTGCTGCTGGAAAGTTGCCGCCAGACCTCTGAATTGGGGTATTCTCCCCAGGTGATCTGTATGTCCGAATGTTTTTCGGCAAACAATAAAAGCTCCGGGAGCGACAGCACATTAAAGACACCGCAGGCACATCCGATCCGCAGATGGCTGGCGCCCTCCTCGATCTGACGGATGCCCCCGGTCACCTCCTCCATCAGCGCCATAATCTTTCCTGTATGGGTAAAAAGAAAATCTGCGCTGCGCGTCGGCTCGACCCCTTTTTTGCTGCGCACAAACAATGTCGTCCCAAGCTCAGCTTCCAGATGGCGGATATTTTTCCCAAGTCCCTGGGGCGTCATGTAAAGCTGCCCCGCAGCCTTATGAAAGCTGCCCGCTTTATAAACCGTCTCGAAGCATTTCAGATCGTCAATATTCATGGCAGGCCTCCCCTAAACGCGCAGGCATATACGGGACTGATGATCCGCGTTAAAGCCCTGCGCCATTTATGCGTTAAACACATATGTATTGAGCCGTTCAAAGGCTTCTGTGACACGCGAGTATGGCAGCGCAAGATTCATCCGTATGGAATATGGACGGTTAAATGGGCGTCCGTCCTGCCAGATCACGCCAACGCGGACACCGGCCAGAAGCAGCTCGTCCAGTGTCTTTTGATGAGCTTTGCACCACTGCTCGCAGTTTAAGTAAAGCATATAGGTTCCCTGCGGTTTTGAAAGGGTCACGCCCTCAAAGTGTTCCCGGATAAAGTCATAGGCGAAATTTGCATTTTTTGTAATAACCTGACACAGCTCATCGACCCATTCCCGGCCCTCGGGCTTATATGCTCCGATCAGAGCGTGCATGGAAAGGACATTGCCGCCATTATAGTGGCTCATTTCCGATACTTTAGCTACCCGGTCTCTCAGATAGGTATTATAAATAACATGATAAGAACCTACAAGACCCGCAAGATTAAATGTCTTTGACGGCGCATAGACAGCGACCGTGCGCTGCTTTGCATCCTCAGATACGCTCTGTGTCGGAATATGGTGATGCCCTTCAAGGATAATATCTGCCCAAATTTCATCTGAAATCACAACACAGTCATATTTTTTATAAATTTCCATGGCACGGCAGATTTCCTCCCGCTCCCAGACACGTCCCGCCGGATTATGCGGAGAGCAAAAGATCGCACAGTGAATATGGTATTTGCGTATTTTTTCCTCCATATCATCATAATCCATGCGCCAGATTCCCTGGTCATCGATTACAAGATCACTTAATATGATCCGCCGTCCGGTGCTGTTGAGCGTTCCTGTAAATCCGATATAGGTCGGCGAATGGAGCAGCACCGCTTCCCCGGGTGCCGTAAATGCCTGAACAGCCGATGAAACGCAGCCGAGAACACCATTTTCAAAGCCGATTGCCTCTCTTGGCATACCATTCACGCCGTACCGGTCTTTGTGCCAGCGGATAATGCTGTCATAATACTCATCTGACGCTTTAAAATAACCAAAATGATGATGCTTCAGCCGCTCCTGCATTGCCTCGATGATTGTCGGCAATGTAGGGAAATTCATATCCGCGACCCACATTGGAATCTTATCAAAGCCCTCCTGCACCTTGGCATTTTCATAGGGAATGACATCCAGGGCAATGGCGTCATGTCCTTTGCGGTCCATAATTGTCGTAAAATCGTACTTCATTGGTCAATACACCTCTCCTCAGTCTGTTAAAGTCCAAGCGCCCGCTTCCGGCATAAGCGTCTCCGGCAGCATTTCAAGCTCTTCCATAAAAATACAGTGTTTTATGGAATTTTCCCGGACACGGCGCTTACATTCCGACAGAGACATCCAGAGTACGGACGTTACCTCGCTTTTTTGAAGAACAAGCGTCTTTGTATCCACATCCCGGATCATGTAAAATATCCGGCTCACCTGGTTGTCGGTAAAACGCTTTCCATGAAAGCTTTCTTCCCGGAAAATACTGCGTTTTCCACAGTCGTGCAGTTCTTCAGGGGATGCCGCAATTCCAAGCTCCTCCTGAAGCTCTCTTAAGGCTGACTCCACATAGCCGCTTCCTGCCGGGATATGACCAGCACTGGAAATATCGTAGCAGCCAGGATTGGAATCTTTGACATCACTGCGCTTTTGGAGCAATACCTCCGGGCCGTCAGCGCCCGGCCGCATCACCCACACATGGGCGGTCCGGTGACGTATGCCCTGAGCATGTGCAATCGTACGCTCCACAACCTCCCCCGTCGGCTCGCCATCGGCATCCACAACATCCAGCATCTCCATACTCATCAACTCCGTTCTGTCTCAGGGCTGCGGCATACGCGCTTTAGTTCTGATAGTATACCGCCTGCGGCATACGCGCTTTAGTTCTGACAGTATACCGCCTGCAGCCTTCGCAAATATTCTACCACGTTTCCGTCGATTTTACAATAAACCCGCAGCGTCCGTTCACTTCTTATGTAGTTTCTTTTCAAAGATCAGAAAAACGCCTGCTCCTGAAAGTATAAAACATACACTCATAATCGTAATAGCCGCCGGATTTTTAAGGCCGGTTTTGGGCGTCTGAGCGATGTCCGCAGTCTCCGGTACGGATTCTGTATTTGGCTCTGTGTCTGGTGTAGTTTCTGCCTGCTCTGTGTCCGCAGTGGTTTCCGGCGGCTCTGTGTCCGCCTCCGTCGCGGGACTTTCACTTTCTTCCGGCACACGCTCGCTTTCCTCCGGAGTCTCCGGTACGCTCTCGCTTTCTTCCGGTTCTTCAGGATAGGAGACCGTCTGATTTTTATCATCGAGCGCTTTATGTTCGGCGACCTTCGTTTCCCCGTCATAGAGCGTCTCAAACACAACGACCGTCTTTCCCATAACGGCTTCTCCCGGAAGTCTAAATTCTGCCTGGACGCTTCCATCAGACGTCTGCGGCGTAAATATAAGCTGAGCTGTGACGTTTATATCTTCCCAGGACAAAGGAGTGCCGCTGCTGTGATCCATGAGCGTCCCTTCTAAACGATATTCCTTCCCCGGCGTCAGATTTTTATAAGTAACCTCATCAATGATTGTCACCGTATCTTTATCCTGTATGCTGCCTTCGTGAGTTCCGGAATCCATATCCTTCGCGCAGGTGGAAATGGACGGAAAATGCACGGTCTGTGATGCGTCTGTAATATCCGTATGCTCTGCTGCAACAATCCCGTCCACCGACAGCCGTTCAAATACAACGAGGCTCTTTCCCCCAAGCTGCGAGGCATCCAGCAAAAACTCCATTGTCTGAAAGCCGTCCGGCGTCTCAGG
>CASFBR010000069.1 GCA_949292795.1 uncultured Eubacteriales bacterium | reverse complement strand
ATTATTTCCAGTACAGGCTCCACACCCGGCGGAGGCGGCGCAAGAATGGCCGTATTTGAAGATGGAACAGCGCTTGGCACAATCGGCGGCGGCGCCGTAGAGTATGCCTGCATGAAGGAAGCGCAAAACGGATTTTTACATCACGGCTCCTGGAGCCATTGCTTCTCCCTGGACAGCAGTGACCGGGCCGGTCTTGGGATGCTATGCGGCGGCACAGCAGAAGTGAGCTTTCTATATATAGATGCAAAAAGGCCGCGTTTTGCCTGTCTGTTTTCCCGGATAGACGAAGCGTTTCAGACAAATACTGACCTGTGGCTTGTAACGAAGCATGCAGGCCCGTATGTCGACGATATAGGTATTTATGATGATGCGCACGGATTTCGCTTTTTTGAGCGGACACCGGAGCTGACAGATACGCACAGGCAGCAGCTATTTAAAGGGCAGGCTGTCCTTTTAAAGGCGGACGGGCTGGCCTGGTTTGCCCAGCCGCTGACACAAAAGGGCTTTGCCTATATTTTTGGCGGCGGGCATGTGGCCCAGGCGCTTGTTCCGGTAATCGCGGCGCTGTCCTTTAAGCCGGTTGTTTTCGAGGATCGGGAAGCCTTTTGCCGGAGCGAATTGTTTCCGGAGGCGAGCCGGCTCGTGCTTGGTGATTTTAAAGCCATTGGTGCCAGGGTTGATATAACCGGCCGGGATTTTGTGATGATCATGACACGGGGGCACCAGAGTGATTATGACGTGCTGACCCAGATACTGCCGACACCGGCGGCGTATATCGGGGTAATCGGCAGCCGGAAGAAGATTGCTGCGACGAAGGAACGTCTGCTTGCGGATGGGTTTACAACAAAACAGCTGGAGCGCATCCACTGGCCCATCGGGCTGGCGATCCGGGCAAAAACGCCGGCAGAGATCGCTGTCAGTATTGCCGCTGAGCTGATTTTATGCCGGGCAAATCTCAGAGATGGCATTGGATATGGTGAGGAGGACGTTTAATGTTTTGGATATTATTGGCGGCTGCGGCTGCTGCTGCAGACCTGGGGATCAAAAGATGGATCCGGCATCACAAGGATTTAAATTCCAGCCAGCCGATACTTGGCGGAAGGATCATTATTACAAAATATTTTAATCCCGGGGCCATGCTTGGCTTTATGAAAGATCAGGCAAAGCTTCTGTCCGGGATCACACTTGTGGCGCTCGGTCTGATTGCCGGTCTTTTGCTGGCTTTTACGGGGAGAAAGGGCTATGGTCTTGTAAAGCTTGGGCTTTCCCTGCTTCTTGGCGGCGCGTTAAGCAACGCCTGGGAGCGTCTGACTTATAAAAAGGTCACGGATTATTTCCGCATTTCCATCGGCTGCCGGAGGCTTGAAAGGGTCGTTTTTAATATTGGTGATTTCTGCATTTTCGTGGGAACGGTTCTGGCATTTATCGGAAGTATGCGTAAAAAGCCGCATGGCTGATCTTAGAGTGCTTCAGCCATACATCTCGCGTTTTCGCTGCTGGCGCAGCTTTTTGGCCGCATATGCGGCTAAACGCCCGATTGCGGCCAAACGCTCGATTACGACCAAACGCCGTATGTCTGGATATGTCGAAAGCCTGCAGCAGGCGAGCCTGTGCATTCATTCGGCATATCCAGCCGCATGGCTGAATAGTTTGTTTAAAAATTTTGTGAATTGAGTAGACGGAAGGAAGATTTTAGGATATAGTAATTAAGTATGGATAATTGTGTCCGTTTGTCAAGAGGAAGGAGGAAGTCATGGATAATCAACAGGACGATAAAAATAAAAAAAATAAAACGCTGATGAATTGGATCATTATTGGTGTCCTGGCGCTGATCGTGATATTATTTTTTAATTATCTGTCCGCTCAGCTGCGCGAGAGCCGGCGCCAGGAGATAACATATAATCAGTTTCTTGAATGGCTTGAAAAGGACGAGGTTGGCAAAGTACTTGTGAAAAATGACGGTACTATTGAGCTGACACGAAAGGATGAGGACCCGCTTCTCGGGATGACCTACTACACCGGGGCAATGAACGATCTGTCGCTGACAGAACGCCTGGTGGATGCAAAGATTGATTTTAGCAGGGAAATTCAGCGCTCCAGCAATACGCTGCTGACCATTCTTCTGTATTACATTCTGCCTCTTGTAGTCATTTATGTGGTGATGATGTTTGTTTTTCGTGCCATGTCCAAGGGCGGTGGCGTCATGGGCGTCGGAAAGAGTACAGCCAAGGTTTATGTGCAGAAGCAGACCGGCGTCACCTTTAAGGATGTGGCAGGGCAGGAGGAGGCTAAGGAATCGCTGCGGGAAATCGTGGATTTCCTTCATAATCCTGAAAAATATACAAATATTGGCGCCAAGCTTCCCAAAGGCGCACTGTTAGTCGGCCCTCCGGGTACCGGAAAGACATTGCTTGCCAGAGCGGTTGCCGGCGAGGCCAATGTACCGTTTTATTCGCTGTCCGGCTCGGATTTTGTGGAAATGTTTGTCGGCGTCGGTGCGTCCCGTGTCCGTGATTTGTTTAAGCAGGCACAGCAGTCTGCGCCGTGTATTATTTTTATCGATGAGCTGGATGCCATCGGAAAGAGCCGTGATTCCCGCTACGGCGGCAATGACGAGCGTGAGCAGACATTAAATCAGCTTCTGTCGGAGATGGACGGCTTTGACGCATCTAAGGGAATTATCATTCTGGCCGCAACGAACCGCCCGGAAATACTTGATAAGGCGCTGTTGCGTCCCGGCCGTTTTGACCGCCGCATTATTGTGGAAAAGCCGGACCTTAAAGGCCGTATTGATACATTGAAGGTTCATGCGCGCAATGTGCGCATGGATGAGACCGTGGATTTTCACGAGATCGCCCTGGCGACAAGTGGAGCGGTGGGCTCCGATCTGGCCAACATTATCAATGAAGCGGCGCTCAATGCAGTCAAGCATCACCGTCAGGCGGTGTCGCAGAAGGATTTATTTGAGTCCGTGGAGGTCGTTATCGCCGGCAAGGAGAAAAAGGACCGTGTGCTCAGCGAAAAGGAGCGCCGGATCGTATCTTACCACGAAGTCGGCCATGCCCTTTGTGCCGCATTGCAGAAAAATACCGAGCCGGTGCAAAAGATTACCATTGTTCCAAGAACGATGGGCGCGCTCGGCTATACGATGCAGGTGCCTGAGGAAGAAAAATATCTGATGTCCAAAAAGGAGATCGAGGAGGAGCTTGTCGTTCTCTACGGCGGGCGCGCTGCGGAGTATGTACGCTTTGACTCTGTAACAACGGGCGCTTCCAATGATATTGAGCGGGCGACAGCGCTGGCGCGGGCGATGGTTACACAGTATGGTATGTCCGAGCGGTTTGGGCTTATGGGACTGGAATCTATCGAGAACCGCTATCTTGACGGCCGCGCCGTGTTAAACTGCGGCGATGCCACAGCTGGACAGATCGATGAAGAAGTGATGAAGATTTTGAAGGCAGCCTATGAACAGGCGGTGAGCCTTCTGAAAGATAATCTGGATGCGCTTGATAAGATCAGCGCGTATCTCATTGAAAATGAGACGATCACTGGCAGAGAGTTTATGCATATTTTTAATGAGGTGCGGGGAATCCCGGATGCCCCGGAAAATGAGACACCGAAAGAAAAAAAGCCGGAGCCATCAGATCGTGCGAGAGCTTACAATGAGTCCGGGGATGAACCGGATATTTCGCCCAAGGCTCCTGCCAGTGAACCGGACAAGCGGCCAAAGGCGCCTGCCCGGGAGGATGGCGCGCCGCGGTTTCATGTGTCTTTGCCCGGAGAAGGAGGGCCTTCAGGCTCAGGCGCTGCGCCAAAGCAACCGTCTCAGCCGCTGACCGAAGATAATATCTGGCCGCCGGTGAAACCGGCAGCAGCGCCAAAGGATGATACCCCGGAATCTAAGGATGGCGGTAATGATGGAAATCCGGCAGCCCCGGATTCAGACGCAAGCGCTAATAACGCTCAGGCTTCGGAAAAACGTGAGAGCACGGGCGGCTTTATTTCCCCCGGAACCCTTAAGGAATAGCAGTTGGCTGCGCGGGCCTGCCCGCAGGGCCATGTAAAGGAGCTGCCCATCGGTGCGGACAAGTTGCGTTCACCGGTGCGGCAGCTTTTTAATTTCACAGGAACACAGCTCCTGTGAAATTAAAAGCTTCGTCTGGGATGCGCACTGTGCGGCTTGTAAGATTTTGAAAAAGCATGAAGGGAAGTGAGTCTATGTTTGATCTTGAGGAGGAATTAAAAAAACTGCCCGCGCGGCCGGGCGTCTATATCATGCACGACAGCCATGATGACATTATTTATGTGGGAAAGGCGATCAGCCTGAAAAACCGTGTGCGCCAGTATTTTCAAAGCAGCCGCAACCTGACGCCAAAGATCGCCAGTATGGTGCCAAAGATTGCCCGTTTTGAATATATCGTGACCGATTCAGAGCTTGAAGCCCTTGTACTGGAGTGCAACCTGATCAAGGAGCACCGCCCGAAATATAATACGATGCTGAAAGATGATAAAACCTATCCTTATATAAAGGTGACGGTTAATGAGCCTTATCCGCGCATTATGCTGACGCGGAAAATGAAAAAGGACGGTGCACGGTATTTTGGCCCGTATACAAGCGGACTGGCGGTACGGGATACAATCGAGCTGCTGCGCAAAATTTATAAAATCCGAAGCTGCAATCGCTCGCTTCCAAAAGAGATCGGGAAGGGGCGGCCCTGCCTGTATCACCATATGGGCCAGTGTGAGGCGCCATGTCAGGCTTATATTTCCGGCGAGAAGTACCGGGAAAATATTTCCGGTGCCTTAAGCTTTCTGTCCGGAAATTATAAAGCTGTGGCACAGATGCTGCAAAGCAAAATGCAGGCGGCATCGGACGCTATGGAATTTGAAAAGGCGATTGAATACCGTGATTTATTAAACAGTGTCAATCAGATCGCCCAAAAGCAAAAGATTACCAGCTCCCATATGGATGACCGGGATGTAATCGCTTTCGCCCGGGCTGCCGATGAGGCTGTTGTCCAGGTGTTTTTTATCCGCAGCGGCAAGCTGATCGGCCGGGAGCATTTTTATCTGACCGGCGTGGAAAACGAGACACACAGCGAGATACTCACAGCTTTCGTGAAGCAGTTCTATGCCGGCTCCCCGTTTATTCCGGCTAATCTGCTCCTTCAGGACGAGATTCTTGAGGCGGATGTGATCACCCAGTGGCTGACCGCCCGCCGGGGACAGAAGGTAACCATTACAGTTCCTAAAAAAGGGGAAAAGGAACGTCTGGTAGAGCTGGCGGCCCAAAATGCCAGCATGGTGCTGCAAAAGGACAGCGAAAAGATCAGACGGGAGGAAGCCCGCACCATCGGCGCGGTACGGGATATTGCACGGGCACTGGATATTCCTTCGATCCGGCGGATCGAGGCGTTTGATATTTCCAATATCAGCGGCTATGAAAATGTAGGCTCGATGATCGTGTATGAAGACGGACGGCCCAAAAAGAACGCATATCGTAAATTTAAGATCAAATGGTTCAAAGGGCAGGATGATTATCAGTCCATGGAGGAGGTGCTGACGCGGCGGTTTACCCATGGGCTGTCGGAGCAGCAGGAGCTTAAGGACAAAGGGATGCCGGCGTCGATGGGAAGCTTTTCGGTATTTCCGGACCTGCTGATGATGGACGGCGGCCGCGGTCAGGTCAATGTGGCGCTTAAGGTGCTGGATACGCTGCATCTTAATATTCCGGTATGCGGTATGGTCAAGGATGACCATCACAATACCCGGGGACTTTATTACAATAATGTGGAAATCCCCATCAGCCGTACATCGGAAATGTTTAAGCTGATTACCCGTATCCAGGATGAGGCCCACCGTTTTGCTATTGAATATCACCGCAGTCTGCGCCAGAAAGGGCAGGTACATTCCGTATTGGATGACATTGAAGGTATTGGCCCTGCCCGCCGGAAGGCACTGATGCGCCATTTTAAAGAAATCGAGGCCATACAAAAAGCCAGTGTAGAGGAGCTTGCGGCCGTGGATTCTATGAACATGGGCGCTGCCCGGAAGGTTTACGATTTTTTTCATTGATGTACTTTGTCAATTATGGTAAAATATTTTTAAACGTAATGCGCGGCACTGCGGCGCACGAAAGGGGTATTTTATGTTTGAAAACGGGAAAGGCAATTACAGCGTAAAGCTGAGTAAGATTATTGATGCACTTGGACTTACAAATCTGAATCCCACCATCGATACCGGAAAGATTCTGATCAAGCAGACGGATATTAACCGCCCGGCGTTGCAGCTTGCGGGCTTTTATGATTTTTTTGACAACAACCGCGTGCAGATCATCGGTAATGTGGAATATTCCTATATCAATCAGGTATACGAGGACAAAGGAGCCGCCAGTATTGAGCGGATGTTTCAGACCGGTGTCCCGTGCCTGATTTTTTGCCGTAATAACCGGCCCTGTGATGCCATCATCGCTCTGGGCGACAAGTATGGTATTCCGGTGCTGATGAGTGATATGAGCACCTCGCATTTTCTCGGAAAGGTTATGCATGTGCTCAACGAGGAGCTGGCTCCGAGAATTTCCATTCACGGCGTTCTTGTCGATGTTTACGGCGAAGGCGTTCTGATCATCGGCGAGAGCGGTATCGGTAAAAGTGAGGCGGCGCTGGAGCTGATTAAGCGCGGACACCGGCTTGTCTCCGATGACGTGGTGGAGATCAAAAAGATCGGGGAGGATTTGCTTATCGGAACCGCTCCGGATATTACCCGCTACTTTATTGAGCTGCGGGGAATCGGCATTATCGATGTTAAGACGCTGTTTGGCGTGGAGAGCGTGAAGGAGACTCAGAGCATTAATCTGGTGATTAAGCTGGAGGAATGGGACCGCGATAAAGAATATGACCGTCTTGGTATGGAGGAGCAGTATACAGAATTTCTCGGCCATAAGGTGGTATGCCATTCGATCCCGATCCGTCCGGGACGAAACCTTGCCATTATCGTGGAGTCTGCGGCGGTCAACTACCGCCAGAAGCAGATGGGGTACAATGCGGCTCAGGAGCTGTACCGCCGCGTGACGGGAAATCTTGCGAAAAAGCGTGCCGAAAGCGAGAGCGAAGGACGCTTATAATAAATTTTTTCAAGGAGGAACCAAAACATGTCAAAAATTTGTTTCGGTATTGATATTGGGGGCACGACCGTAAAGATCGGCGTACTGACCATGGAAGGAAAGTTTGTAGATAAGTGGGAAATCCATACCCGCACAGAGGAAGGCGGCAAATATATTCTGTCAGATATTGCCGATTCCTTAAAGAAGTATGTCGCAGAGAAAGGCATTGACATGGCGGACGTTATAGGCGCCGGCATGGGCGTTCCCGGTCCTGTGAAAAATGACGGCACCGTGCTTAAGTGCGTCAACCTTGGCTGGGGCGTATTTAACTGCGCTGAAGCTTTAAGCGAGCTGCTCGGCGTTCCTGTAAAGGCTGGAAATGATGCCAATGTTGCCGCTCTTGGCGAGCAGTGGCAGGGCGGCGGCAAGGGCCATGAAGATCTTGTTGTGGTAACACTTGGTACCGGTGTCGGCGGCGGCATTATTCTTGGCGGCGGGATCGTAGCAGGTGTGTGCGGCGCTGCGGGAGAGATCGGTCATATTAATATTGTACCGCCGGAAGATACGATCGGCACATGCGGCTGTGGCAATCATGGCTGCCTTGAGCAGGTAGCATCCGCTACGGGTATCGTAAAGCTGGCGAAGCGTCTCGTGGAAGAGACCGATACGGAAACATCGCTGCGCAGCCTTTCTGAGATTACGGCAAAGGATGTGCTTGATGCTGCCAAAGCCGGAGATGCAGCGGCTGAAAGTGTTGTCGATAAGATGGCCGGTTACCTGGGAAGTGCCCTTGCTGCCATCTGTGCGGTTGTAAATCCTGAGATCATCGTAATCGGCGGCGGTGTATCCAAGGCCGGACAGTATCTGATCGATAAGGTTCAGGCTGCATTTAAGGAAAAGGCTTTCCATGCTTTAAGAGATACGGAATTTGCTCTGGCAACACTTGGCAACGATGCCGGTATGGTCGGCGCTGCACGTCTTGTACTGCAATAATTACGGAACAGGATTATGAGACAGGGCGTTTTGAAAAACAAAATAGCGTCAATATTTTAAGCTTTTCGGGCCTGCGCATATACTTGCGCAGGCCCTTTGTAATATGCAGACTTACATTTTTTACATAAATTTCACACAGCAGGGGTCTTTTCTTTACAAAAGGCTGTTACCATGGATTTATAATGATTCGGCCGCATGCCGCTGCCGCCAGATGCCGGAGCACGGCGGAATCGTTCGATAAATTTTATATAAAACCTGAGGTGTGATCGTATAATGAAAGAAGTGTATATGAACCGGGAGCTTTCCTGGCTGAAATTTAATGAGCGCGTGCTTGAGGAAGCGGAAAACGAGACCGTTCCGCTGTGTGAACGCATGTCCTTTGCTTCAATTTACAAGAGCAATCTTGATGAATTTTTTATGGTGCGTGTCGGTTCACTTGTGGATCAGAAGCTTTTAAATAAAGGGCTTAAGGACAGCAAAACACATATGACGGCCGAGGAGCAGATCACTGCCATATTAAAAAAGGTACAGAAGCTGAACCGTCGTGCGGACGCTGTATTTGCCGAGCTGATGGAGCGGGCCGAGGATTACGGTGTTCATCTGACAAATTTTTCCAAAATGCCAAAAGCGGACGCACAGCTTGTTGAAGCGTATTTTGACGGGGAAATTGCGCCACTGATCTCCCCGACAATCGTGGGAAAACGCCAGCCGTTTCCGTTTTTGCGCAATAAGGAAATTTATGCTGTCGTTATTCTGGAAACAAAAAATAAAAAAGAGCGCATGGGTATTATCCCATGTACGAGCAATATTTTTGGCCGTCTTATTGAAATCCCCACAAAACCCGGCTATTTTGTGCTTTCCGAGGAGATTATCCTTCACTTTATCGCCAAGGTTTTTAAAGGCTATGCTGTTAAGGCCAAATCGCTGATCCGCGTGACGCGCAACGCGGATATTGATGCCGATGCCCTTTATGACGAAGACCTTGATTACCGGGAATTTATGGCAGAGCTTATTAAAAACCGGAAAAAGCTGTCGCCGGTGCGCCTGGAGCTGTCCCGGGAAATGGACGGCGATGTGGTGGATGTACTGTGCCGCTATCTGGAAATGGACCGGGAATATGTTTACAGAAGCGATTCTCCGCTGGACATTTCCTTTGTATCATCGATTGCGGACCGCCTGCGCAAATGCCACGAGCTTTTTTACGAAAAGCGCGTACCGCAGAAGTCGCCGAAATTTGACGAAAACCGTTCCATTATTGAGCAGATCAAAGAGGGCGATAAGCTGCTCTCCTATCCGTATGAATCCATACGTCCGTTTTTAAAGCTGTTAAATGAAGCTGCATCGGATAAAAATGTACTTTCCATTAAAATGACACTTTACCGTCTGGCACGGCACAGCAAGGTCGTGGAAGCGCTGATCGAGGCTGCGGAAAACGGAAAGGAAGTCGTCGTACTCGTGGAGCTGAGAGCCCGCTTTGATGAAGAAAATAATATTGAATGGTCGCGCCGCCTGGAGGCTGCCGGGTGTCAGGTGATTTACGGCCTGGAAGGCTATAAGGTACATTCTAAGCTGTGTCTGATCACCCGCAAAAATGACGCGCAGATCGAGTACATTACCCAGATTGGCACGGGAAATTATAATGAGTCTACGGCACGGATTTATACCGATCTGTCGCTGATGACGGCCAGCGTGGACATCGGTCATGAGGCAGCCCTTGTTTTTCAGTGTCTGGCTAAAGGCGAATTTGTGGAGCATACGAAGCATTTGCTTGTAGCGCCAAAATGTCTGCAAAATAAAGTTCTGGATATGATCGATGAGGAGATCGCTCATGCCCTGGCCGGGGAGGAGGCTTATATCGGACTGAAGCTTAATTCCCTGACCGATAAAAAGATCATTGACAAGCTGATCGAGGCATCCTGTGCCGGGGTGAAGATCGATATGGTCATCAGGGGGATATGCTGTCTGATCCCCGGTGTGGAAGGAGCCACAGCCAATATCCGGGTCATCAGTATTGTCGGACGCTTTCTGGAACATTCAAGAATTTATATTTTTGGATGCCATGGCCGGGAAAAATATTATATTTCCTCAGCAGATTTTATGACGCGCAATACGGTGCGCCGGGTAGAGGTTGCTGCTCCGGTATACGATCACGAGCTTCAGATGGAGCTTGCAGAAATGTTTATTACGCTGCTTAGCGATAATCAGAAGGCACGCCGCGAGGATTCCAACGGTACTTACATTTTATCCGATGAGGGAGAAACCCCGTTAAATGCCCAGGAAGAATTTTATGCCCAGGCTTATCGGCAGGCCGAAAATATAATATAAGGAGAGCTGCGAATGATTAAAACGTATGTGCTTGATACCAACATTTTGATTCAGGCGCCCTGCGCGCCGGATTGCTTTGAGGACAATGAGGTGATCCTCCCGGTTGCCGTTTTGGAAGAACTGGATAAGCTGAAAAATGCCGAAGGTGAAAAGGGATTTAATGCGCGGGCTGCCATACGGTATTTGGAGCAGCTTCGGCTTTCAGGCAATCTGCTTGAAGGCGTACCTTTAAAAAGCGGCGGGACCTTGCGGGTGGAAACAAATTTTGTAAATGTGCAGCTACCTCCGGACCTTCCGGAGGCGCATATGGATAACCGTATTCTTAAAGTATGCCTTGGTCTGATGGATCGCGGCGAACAGCCCGTCATTCTTGTAACGAAGGATATCCTTTTGAGGGTAAAGGCACAGATCGCAGGCATCCGCGCCGAAGACTTTACAGCAGAGCAGGTGACCGGAGATGACGGGCAGTATACCGGCCGCATCCGTGTTTTTGCGCCGGAGGAAGCCTTTAAAGATTTTAAAAAGAAAGGCATTTCTGTAAAAGATGTGTACCTGTGTGATGAGAATGGCAGGCAGACGGTTCCTGTACTGACAGAAAATCAGTTTGTGATTATCAGTGCAGATCAGTCCTCTAAAAAAACCCATCTCGGACGCGTAGAAAAAGGTGTTATTCGTAAGCTGGAGTATAAAAAGAGCAAGCCTTACGGTGTTTCGCCGAGAAATTCCGGACAGTATTTTTTGCAGGAGGCATTGATGCAGCCGGCCGAAAAAGCACCGCTGGTTATTGTTAAAGGCATGGCCGGCACAAGCAAGACGTTTTATTCTCTGGCGGTCGGATTGGAAAAAGTACTGAATAATCCGACGGGTGAATACCGCAGGATTTTAATTTGCCGGCCCAATGCACAGTTTGATTCAGACATCGGTTTTTTGCCGGGGGATGAGCAGGACAAGATTTCTCCGCTGATGCGGCCGGTGATGGACAATCTGGAACAGCTGATCGATTCCAATGAGGAAGAGCGTTTTTCGGATGAACAGGCATTAGCAGGAAAGCTTGATGAGATTTTTGCCCGCGGGCTTATACAGGCGGAAGCACTGAATTTTATCCGGGGGCGTTCGATCATTAATACTTATCTGATCATTGATGAGGCGCAGAATATGACGCCGGGGCAGGTGAAGGGAATTATTACCCGGGCAGGAAAGGGTACAAAGATCATATTACTGGGAGACCCCGGACAGATCGACCGGCCGTTTCTGGATGAGCGTACCAACGGGCTGAGCTATGCCAGCGAGCATATGAAAGGCAGCCCGCTGTGCTGGCAGATCACGCTGACTGCACAGGAATGTGAGCGTTCTGCACTGGCGATGGATGCCATACAGCGTCTTTAATAAGGAGGCATTTCGAGTGACCTATAAACAGATACGAAAGGATAATGAAGTTAATCTGCTCATAGAGAAGGGCAATGCCGTTTTAGGTGAGCTTGGATATACGGAACATTCCCGCAAACATGCAGCCAAAGTGGCAGAGACTGCCGGCAGGCTGCTGCGGGAGCTGGGCTATGACCGGAAACTCATTGAACTGAGTAAAATCGCGGGATACATGCACGACATCGGCAATAGCATTAATCGTACGGATCATGCACACAGCGGAGCAATTCTTGCATACTCTATTTTAAAGGAGCGCGGCATGCCTCTGGAGGATGCCATTTGTGTCGCCTCCGCTATTGGCAATCATGACGAGGCGACAGGAACCGCCGTGGATACTGTATCTGCGGCGCTGATTATTGCCGATAAAACCGATGTGCGCCGAAACCGTGTGCGCAATACAGTCATTTCAAGCTTTGACGCTCATGACCGGGTCAATTATGCCGTTTTATCCGCAAATCTCAGTGTCAATATTGAAAAAAAGAACATTATAATGGATATGTATCTGGATGATTCCATGTGCACTGTTATGGATTATTTTGAAATTTTTCTTCAGCGCATGGTCATGTGCCGCCGTGCTGCCGAGGTGCTGGACTGCAAGTTTAAGCTGACGGCCAACGGCAGCAAGCTGTGCTGACAGTCAACGGCAGCCCGCTGTGCTTACGGCCAACGGCAGCAAACCGTGCTGACAGCAGCGCATCTTCAAAAAAGTAAAGTCTTGAATAACATCTCTAAATCATGTAATATAATTAATATCCAAAATCGTATAAAAAATAGATTGGAGAAAAAATATGACAACAGAATTTATCGATGCGTTGACTCAGATTGTCGGGGCACAGGCCATAAAGTTTGACGAGCTGATGAAGCTGCATACGACACTGCGGGTCGGCGGGCCGGCGGATATTTTTGTGACGCCTCCGGATGCCGGCAGCCTTAAAGCGGCGGTGTCATGCTGCAGCGCATTTCATATACCATGGATGATCATCGGGAACGGAAGCAATCTTCTTGTAGGAGATTTTGGAATCCGGGGCGTTGTATTTCAAATATTTCAGACGATGGACGATATGCGGTTTGAGCGCGAAGCCGGAGGGAAGGCCCGGGTCATTGCCGGCGCAGGGATATTACTGTCAAAGCTTGCCCGGCGTATTGCACAGGAAGGGCTTGCAGGCTTTGAATTTGCCAGCGGCATCCCGGGGACTTTCGGCGGCGCGGTGACGATGAACGCCGGCGCTTATGGCGGCGAGATCGGCCCGCTCGTGGAATATGCGGTTGTTTTGACCAGGGATGGCGTAAAGACGCTTGATGCCGGGGAGCTGGACTTTGGCTACCGTACAAGTGTGATTCAAAAGGAGCAGATGATCGTTCTTGAGGCGGCCTTAAAGCTTCCTTACGGTGACCGTGAGACGATACTGGCCCAGATTGAGGAGCTCGGGTTAAGACGCCGCCAGAAACAGCCGTTAGAATACCCAAGCGCGGGAAGCACATTTAAGCGGCCGGAGGGCTATTTTGCAGGGAAGCTCATCGAGGACGCGGGATTAAAGGGCTTTCATATCGGCGGGGCGCAGGTGTCGCACAAGCACAGCGGCTTTGTGATCAATACAGGGGATGCCACAGCCGCGGATGTGCTGGCACTTATCCGTTATATCCAGGCCCGGGTCAAGGAGAAGTTCGGCGTGGCTATTGAGCCGGAAGTACGCATTGTCGGCCAGTTTGAGAAAGACTAAGTGTGTGATGCCGTACACGAAAACGTTTACAAAAAGAGAGGTAGAAAAAGATGCGCTTTGTGATCGTGACCGGAATGAGCGGCGCCGGCAAGTCGTCGGCGTTAAAAATGCTGGAGGATGCGGGATATTTTTGTGTAGATAACCTTCCGATACCTCTGATTTCCAAGTTTGCCGAGATCGGCTGCCAGGAGCCGGCCATGATGAATAAGGTGGCGCTTGGAATTGATATACGCAGCGGAGAAGACCTTCCGGAGCTTCTCCCGGTATTAAGCAATCTGGAAAAGATCGGCATTCAATATGAGATTTTATTTCTGGACTGCCGGGACAGCGTGCTCGTAAAACGCTTTAAGGAGACACGGCGCAGTCATCCGCTGGCCAAGTCCGGGCGGGTGGAGGCCGGTATCGCCGCAGAACGCCGTGCTCTGGGATTTTTAAAGGAGCGGGCGACCTACATTATTGACACATCTCAGCTGCTGACGAGAGAATTAAAGACGGAGATCAATAAGATTTTTGTGAAAAATGAAAATTATCAGAGCTTTTTTGTGACGATTTTATCCTTTGGCTTTAAATATGGCATACCGGCGGATGCCGATCTTGTCTTTGATGTGCGCTTTTTGCCGAATCCCTACTATGTTGAGGAGCTTAAAGCAAAGACCGGCAATGATAAAGAAGTGTCGGATTATGTATTAAAGTATGAGGAATCGGGCATCTTTCTTGAGAAGCTTACAGACCTGATCACGTTTCTGATCCCCAATTATATGAATGAGGGGAAGAATCAGCTCGTGATTGCCATCGGCTGTACCGGCGGAAAGCACCGTTCCGTTACGCTTTCCAACGCGCTGTACCGCCGTCTGTCCGGCCATGAATACGGGATTAAGGTCGAGCACAGAGATATTGAGAAGGACCGCTATTACAAAGCGGTCTGAAGCACTGTAAGCGGGAGAGGAGGATGGGACAATGTCATTTTCCGCTGTGGTAAAGGATGAGCTGTCACGGCTGTGCCCGCCGGCCAGACATTGCCAGCTGGCCGAAATTGCCGCGATCTTATCGATGTGCGGACGGGTTGCCGTGGATGACAACGGAAGGATTTCCATAAAAATTCACACAGAAAGTATTTCTGTTGCAAGAAAGTACTTTACATTATTGAGAAAATCATTTAATATTAATAGCGATGTTTCTGTTCGGTGTAATGATTATCTAAAGAAAAGGCGGACCTATACTGTGACAGTACCAGACGGCCGGATTGCACATAAGATTTTGCTTGCAGCACGGCTGATGACCCCGGATGGGCGCCTGGGCGCAGATCTGTCGGTCACAGACCCGCTTCTGCTTAAGAACCAGTGCTGCATGCGAGCTTTTTTGCGCGGTGCATTCCTGGCGGGCGGTTCTGTCAGTGATCCACTCAAAACATATCATTTTGAGATTTCTTGTTCCAGTAATGAAAAAGCACTTCAGCTTTTACAGCTCATGGCGCAGTTTGATATTGAAGGAAAAAGTATTCTGAGAAAAAGGCACTATATTGTATATATTAAGGAGGGCGCTCAGATCGTGGATATGCTCAATGTGATGGGCGCGCATCACTCCCTGATGGAGATGGAAAATGTGCGCATTTTAAAAGAGATGCGCAACACTGTCAACCGGCGGGTGAACTGCGAGACTGCCAATATCAACAAGACTGTGTCCGCTGCTGTGAAACAGGTGGAGGATATTACACTTATCAGAGATTCCATAGGCTTTAGTCAGCTTTCAGAGGGCTTAAGAGAGATTGCCCAGCTTCGGCTGGACTATCCGGAAGCGACTCTTACGGAGCTTGGAAGGATGCTTTCTGCTCCGGTAGGGAAGTCCGGCGTCAATCACCGTTTGAGAAAGCTTAGTATGATGGCAGACGATCTTAGATGTCATGGACGTTGAAAAACGCAAAAAGGAAGGCGAGGTACAAATTATGGTTGCTAAGGAAGTTACTGTTAAAATTCCAACCGGGTTAGAGGCTAGACCGGTAGCGTTATTGGTTCAGGTGGCAAGTCAGTATGACAGCAGCATCTATCTGGAAACCGGAGACAAGAAAGTAAATGCAAAAAGTATTATGGGAATGATGAGCCTTGCGATCAGTGAAGGAGAAACCGTAACGATTATTGCCAATGGCGCTGATGAAAACAAGGCGATCGAGAATATTGAAAAATATCTGATCGGAAAAGAAGCCAGTGAATAAAACCTTTTCTGGAACGAGAACGATCCGTTGACCATTTAGGCTGCCGTTGCTACGGCAGCCGTTTTTGTAGGAGGTAATGAGCGATGATATTTGACGAGATTAAACAGCGTGTGGAGTCCGGCGGCTTTGCGCAGCATACGGGCATTGAGATTCTTGAAGCCCATGACGGCTATGCTGCCGGAAGAATTGTCCTTGATCAGTATCACGGCAATCCCATCGGCTCCATTCACGGCGGCTGCATTTTTACCCTCGTGGACACTGTGGCCGGGACGGCGTTTGTATCGACCGGGAAAGCGTGCACAACGCTCAATGCGACCATTGATTTTCTCAACGCGGCGATTGAATCCCGGGAACTGACGGCCCGCGCCGAACCGGTGCGCATCGGCAATCATATCGCTGTGTTTGACGTGCGGGTCAGCGATGAGCGCGGCGTGCTCATTTCAAAGTCCACAGTGACCTTTTATGTGATGAAAAGCGCCGGAATTTTGGACGGAGGGAAAGCATGAGTTTTACGCATCTTCATGTGCATACAGAATATAGTCTGCTGGATGGCTCCAATAAGATCAGGGAATGTATCGCCCGTGTGAAAGAGCTTGGCATGGACAGCGTGGCCATCACAGACCATGGCGTTATGTATGGGGTCATCGATTTTTACCGTGAAGCGAAAAAAAATGGTATTCGTCCGGTGATTGGCTGCGAGGTTTATGTGGCGCCGGGGTCAAGATTTGACAAGGAAGGCCGGGATGATAACCGTTATCATCATCTTGTGCTGCTGGCAGAAAATAATACAGGCTACCACAATCTGATGAAAATCGTTTCAAGGGGCTTTACGGAAGGCTTTTATTATAAGCCCCGCGTCGATAAGGCGCTGCTTAAGGAATACCATGAGGGGCTTATCGCTTTAAGCGCCTGCCTGGCGGGGGAGGTGCAAAGCCTTCTGGCCAACGGCTTTTATGAGGCCGCAGTGAAGGCGGCGTACTCCCTTCAGGATATTTTCGGGGAGGGGAATTTTTTCCTGGAACTTCAGGATCATGGCATTCCCGCCCAGCGCACAGTCAATCAGTCGCTTCTGCGGATGAACAAAGAGACTGGTATACCTCTGGTAGCGACCAACGACGTACACTATACTTACGCGGAGGATGCTCAGGCACACGATATTTTACTGTGCATCCAGACCGGCAAGAAGGTGTCCGATGAAAACCGGATGCGCTATGAGGGCGGGCAGTATTATATCAAATCTGAGGAAGAAATGAAGGCGCTGTTTCCTTATGCTCTGGAAGCGCTGGAAAATACCCACCGTATTGCAATGCGCTGCGATGTGGAAATTACATTTGGCGAATATAAGCTGCCAAAGTTTCCGGTGCCTGAAGGCTATGATGCCTGGACCTATCTTCAGAAGCTGTCCATGGACGGCTTTAAGGAGCGCTATCCCGGCGAGCCGGAAAAGCTCAGGCAACGGCTGGAATATGAGCTTGGTGTGATTCATTCCATGGGCTTTGTGGATTACTTTCTCATCGTCTGGGATTTTATCAAATATGCGCGGGATCACGGCATTATTGTCGGACCCGGACGGGGAAGCGCGGCGGGAAGTATTGTATCGTACTGTCTTGGGATCACAAAGCTGGACCCGATTAAGTACAGCCTCCTGTTTGAGCGGTTCTTAAATCCCAACCGTGTGACCATGCCGGATATTGATGTGGATTTCTGCTTTGAACGGCGTCAGGAGGTCATTGACTATGTGGTGCGCAAATATGGCAAGGACCGGGTCGTACAGATCGTAACATTTGGTACGATGGCGGCCAGAGGTGTGATCCGCGATGTGGGACGGGTGCTGGACATGCCGTATTCGCAGGTTGATGTTGTGGCAAAGATGATCCCGACGGAGCTTGGAATCACGATCGATAAGGCGCTGAAAGCCAATCCTGAGCTTAGAAATCTTTATGAGCAGGATGAGCAGATTCATTATCTGATCGATATGTCCAAAAGACTTGAAGGACTGCCAAGACATACATCCATGCACGCGGCCGGTGTTGTGATCAGCCCGAAGGCTGTCGATGAGTATGTACCCTTATCCAGAGGCGCGGAGGATGCCATTACGACCCAGTTTACAATGACGACGCTGGAAGAGCTGGGCCTTTTGAAAATGGATTTTCTCGGGCTGCGCACGCTGACCGTGATACAAAATGCGGAAAAGCTTGTGAACCGCCGCCCGGGGATGCATCTGGATATTGATAAGATCGATTATAACGATCCCCATGTGTATGAGCTGATCAGCTCCGGAAAAACCGATGGTATTTTTCAGCTGGAAAGCGCTGGGATGAAAAGCTTTATGAAGGAGCTTAAGCCCCACAGCCTTGAGGATATTATTGCCGGTATTTCCCTGTACCGCCCGGGGCCTATGGATTTTATCCCCAAATATATCCGCGGAAAGAATGATCCCGGGGCAATACGCTACGACTGCCCGGAGCTTGAGGAAATCCTCGCGCCGACCTATGGCTGTATCGTTTATCAGGAGCAGGTCATGCAGATCGTAATGAAGCTGGCCGGCTACGATCTTGGCCGAAGCGACCTTGTCCGCCGTGCCATGTCGAAGAAAAAAGCCGATGTCATGGCAAAGGAGCGGGAATATTTTGTTTACGGCAATGAGGAGCTTGGCGTGCCCGGCTGTATAAAAAACGGTATTGACGAGGCGACTGCCAATAAGATTTTTGACGAAATGGTCGATTTTGCCAAGTATGCCTTTAATAAATCCCACGCCGCTGCCTACACGATCGTTTCCTATCAGACTGCCTGGCTGAAATGCTATTATCCCGTAGAGTTTATGGCAGCGCTGATGACGTCGGTCATTGAAAATGCCTCCAAGGTGGCGGAGTATATTGTGACCTGCCGTCAGATGGGCATTGAGCTGCTTCCGCCGGATATTAATGAAGGGGAGAGCGCTTTCTCTGTTTCCGACGGACGGATACGGTATGGCCTGTCTGCCATCAAGAGTATCGGAAAGCCGGTCATCGAAGCCATTGTAGCAGAGCGGGAAAGCAACGGCCCGTTTTGCAGTATGAAGGATTTTTGCGAGCGTATGGTCGGCCGGGAGGTTAATAAGCGTACGATCGAAAACTTTATCAAGGCCGGAGTCTTTGACAGCTTTGGCTATACCCGCCGCCAGCAGATGATGGTTTATGCACAGCTGATAGATCAGGCGGCGGATGAGAAGAAAAAATCCATGACCGGACAGATGTCACTGTTTGATTTTTTCGGTGAAGAGGATAAAAAAGCGTTTGAAGTCCATTATCCCGATGTGGGCGAGTACGACCGGGAGCTTTTGCTCGCCTATGAAAAGGAAGTGCTTGGCGTTTACATCAGCGGGCATCCGCTGGAGGAGTATGCAAAAGCGATGGAAAAAAATGTGACTGCGGTTACGACGGACTTTGAAACCGATGAGGACAGCGGACTGAGCCGGGTCAATGACGGTCAGACCGTGATTGTGGGCGGCATGATTACCGCAAAGACGGTGAAGACAACGAAGCATAATCAGCTTATGGCATTTATCACGCTGGAAGACCTTGTGGGCAGCATTGAGGTGATCGTGTTTCCGAAAGACTATGAGCGCAACCGGGAGTTTTTAAATGAGGAAGAAAAAATTTATATCCGCGGGCGGGTATCGGCCAGCGAGGATGCTCAGGCAAAGCTGATCTGCGAAAAGGTGGTGGCATTTTCACAGATACCAAAGGAAATATGGATACGCTTTGCTACGAAGGATGATTTTATGAAAAATGAGTCAAAAGTTTATCAATGTATTGAGAACAGCGACGGCAATGACCATGTCGTAATCTTCTGCCAGTCACCGAAAGCAGTCAAACGCCTGCCGGCTTTTTATAATGTCTGCGGAGATGCGCCGCTTCTGCATCGTCTGGAGGAAGAATTTGGCTCTGAAAATATTAAAATTGTCCAAAATGCCTTGAAAATGTAAGGAATATATATTAAAATAATTCTGATTTTAATGCCTTTAAACCGCTTTAAATGCGGAATTTCCTGAGCCGCCGGAACGGATTTTTGTTATTTTTTTGGCGAAGCACAGGTATGGTATGAATTGAAAAAGGACAGTTTGAATGATAAAAGAGACAAAAAATGGAGGTAATGTCATGGGCGAGAACAAGATTAAGACCATCGGGGTACTGACAAGCGGAGGCGATGCTCCCGGTATGAACGCGGCAGTGCGTGCGGTTGTCCGTACTGCGATTGCTCACGGTTGCAGCGTAAAGGGTATTCAAAAGGGCTTTTCCGGTCTGCTTGACGATGAGATCATTGATCTGAATGCCGGGAGCGTGGCTGACATCTTAAGCCGCGGCGGTACATTTTTATATACGGCCCGCTGCCCTGAATTTAAGACCGCAGAGGGACAGCAAAAAGGCGCCGAAATCTGCCGGAAGCATGGTATTGACGGCGTGATCGTTGTGGGCGGAGACGGCTCCTTCCAGGGTGCGCAAAAGCTTGCCGGACTTGGCATCAATACCATTGGTATTCCCGGAACAATCGATCTGGACATCGCATGTACAGAATATACGATCGGTTTTGATACCGCAGTCAATACCGCCATGGAAGCCATTGATAAGGTGCGTGATACATCCACATCCCATGAGCGGTGCAGCATTATCGAGGTTATGGGAAGAAACGCCGGCTATATCGCGTTATGGTGCGGTATTGCCAACGGCGCAGAGGATATACTGCTCCCGGAGATGTATAATTATGACGAGGCGGCGATCATTGATAATATTATTAAAAACCGCAAGCGCGGCAAGAAGCATCATATTATCATCAATGCCGAGGGCGTCGGCCATTCCACGAGCATGGCAAAGAGAATCGAGGCCGCGACCGGTATCGAAACCCGCGCAACGATCTTAGGACATCTTCAAAGAGGCGGAAGCCCCACAGCCAAGGACCGTGTATATGCATCGATCATGGGCGCCTATGCGGTCGATGCGCTGATGGAAGGCAAGAGCAACCGTGTAGTCGCTTACCGTCACGGCGAATTTGTCGATTATGATATTGACGAGGCACTGGCGATGCAGAAGGATATTGATCCGTTCCAGTACAGTGTGGCGAAGGTCTTATCGATCTGAAGCACTGCGATTTTTAACAGATGTATGATAAAGGGCAGGTCTACCTTAACGGTATACACCTGCCCCTATTTGCGCGATACACCCGGCCAGGAAGGAGCTTATGAATGATTACAAGTCTGACAAATCCACAGATGAGGCATGTGTCCATGCTTCAGAAAAAAGCAAAATACCGCAGTGAACATCAGCAGTTTATTGCGGAGGGCGTGCGTATGGTGATGGAAACACCAAAAGAGCTGCTCATCCGCATCTATTTGTGCGAGAGCTTTGTCCCTGACCGGGAGATGAAGGCATGGCTTGAGGGGAAAGATGTGCAGATTGTGGCGGAGAAGGTGTTTCGCGGGCTTTCCCAGACACAGACGCCCCAGGGGATTTTGGCGGTCGTGCGTATGCGGACACGGAGTGTGGACCGCCTTCTTTCGGGCAGCAGCTTTTTGCTGCTGGAAACGATCCAGGACCCGGGAAATCTTGGGACGATTTTAAGGACTGCCGAGGGCGCGGGCATGGATGGTATTTTTATGAACCGGACCTGCGTGGATATTTACAATCCAAAGGTCGTGCGCTCAACGATGGGCTCTATTTACCGGGTACCCTTTGTCTATGTGGATGATTTCTGCGGCCTTTTAAAGCGCATGAAGGATGAAGGTATACGTCTGTATGCCGCCCATCTTAAAGGGCTGGACAATTATTATGATGCTGATTTGTCCGGAAGGTGCGCGTTTATGATCGGCAACGAAGCCAACGGACTTTCCTATGAAGTATCTGCCCTTGCCAGTGAATATGTAAAAATTCCCATGGCCGGCAGGGTGGAATCTTTAAATGCGGCGATGGCTGCCGGAATATTGATGTATGAGATGCGGCGGCAAAAGTCTGTGCGCGATATGCGCTAAAGCGGTAACAGCCCGGCCATACTGCCCGCTTTTTCCCGTCTGGACAGCTTCGCGGCGTATACGCGGTAAACGTTTAATTACGGTTAAAAGGGAATTGTTTTGTGGCATGGAACATGGTATACTAGATATGCGGAAGCAAGGAAAGGAGAGGGTTTAATGATTGCGATTGGATGGCTGATTCTGATGGCTGTATTGCTGGTGATCGAGATCGCGACGCTGGGACTGACGACGATATGGTTTGCAGCCGGTGCGCTGGTAGCCTGTATCGCGGCTGTTGTTGATGCGCCCATCTGGCTTCAGGCAGCCCTGTTTGTTGTCGTTTCTGTGCTGCTGCTGATTTTTACGCGGCCGCTGGCAACAAAGTATCTTAATTCAAGAACAAGCAAGACCAATGCTGAAAGTCTTGTGGGACGCACCGCAAAGGTGACAAAGACGATTAATAATATCCAGGCTGAAGGTCAGGTCGTAGTCGGCGGTATGGAGTGGACGGCACGTTCCACGGATGAGAATGTGGTGATTCCGGAAGGCGCCGTTGTGATGATTCATGGAATCAGCGGCGTTAAGCTGATCGTCAGCGAAAAAAAGGAGGGTATGAAAAATGAATAAGATGGTTTCTCTTTTGGCAGCAAGCGTCACTGCTCCTGCGATTATTGGGATCATTGTCGTGATACTGATCGTGTTTATCCTGATCATGTCCTGTTTTAAGGTCGTGCCTCAGGCGACAGCGTATGTGGTAGAGCGGCTTGGCGCTTACAAGTGTACATGGTCTGTGGGCTTCCATGTGAAGGTCCCCGTGATCGATAAGGTTGCCAAAAAGGTGATCTTAAAGGAGCAGGTCGTTGATTTTGCACCGCAGCCGGTTATTACAAAGGATAATGTAACGATGCGTATTGACACCGTTGTGTTTTATCAGATTACGGACCCGAAGCTGTATTGCTATGGCGTGCAGAATCCGATCATGGCCATCGAGAATCTGACAGCGACGACGCTGAGAAATATTATCGGTGAGCTGGAGCTGGACGGGACATTGACCTCCAGGGAGATCATTAATGCCAAGATGCGCTCGACGCTTGATGAAGCCACAGACCCGTGGGGCATTAAGGTGAACCGTGTGGAGCTTAAAAACATCATTCCTCCGGCAGCGATTCAGGATGCCATGGAAAAGCAGATGAAGGCCGAGCGTGAGCGCCGTGAAGCGATCCTCATCGCCGAAGGTGAGAAACGGTCCGCAATTTTAAAGGCTGAGGGCCATAAGGAGTCGCTGATCCTCAAGGCTGAGGCCGACAAGCAGGCGGCGATTCTGCGTGCGGAAGCTGTGAAGGAGGCCAAAATCCGCGAGGCCGAAGGTGAGGCGGAGGCAATCCGCAAAGTGCAGCAGGCAACAGCAGACGGTATTTCCTTTATCAAGGATGCCGGCGCGGATTCCGCAGTACTGCATATCAAGAGTCTTGAGGCGTTTGAAAAAGCGGCTGATGGCAAGGCGACAAAGATCATCATCCCTTCGGAAATCCAGAGCCTTGCAGGGCTTGTCAAGTCTGCGGCAGAGATTGTTAAGGATGATAATGTGCAGGAATAAGCACTGCCATCTGGCCCGGCCATAAAACAGGCGGATATACGGATGTGTATATGGATGTATATATATGGATGTATATATGTATATATGGCTGTGTATATGGACGTATATGGATATAATTTATTCGATATGGATTAATTTAAATGATGTATGGATTGCTCGGGCTGGCCGTTTATGGCCGGCCCGATTGCTTTATTACAGAGGAAGCTGAGTTCCTATGCAATAAAAAAGCTTTGCTTAAAGAAACGCTTTCGTTTCCGGGACGGTGCGCAGGCTTGATATACAGGTCAGGAGTGAATAAATATACATAAATAAATGTATAAAAATAAGAAAAAACTATTGACGCCTGTAATATACTGTGATAATGTATATTTATTCACTTTGAAAATGACCGCCAAAGCGGCTGCGTGCTCTGAGGCGCATTATAAATGAAAGGACGGATTTTTATGAATCTTAAAGGAAGAAGCTTTTTGACATTAAAGGATTTTACTCCGGATGAAATAGAGTATCTCATTGATCTGGCAGCAGAACTTAAGGCGAAAAAAAAGCAGGGGATTACAGGAAACAGCCTGAAGGGGAAAAATATTGCGCTGATTTTTGAAAAGCCGTCTACAAGAACACGCTGCGCCTTTGCTGTGGCATGCAACGATGAGGGCGGGTATCACGAATATCTCGGAAAAAAAGAAATCCAGCTTGGAGGCAAGGAAAGCGTGGAAGATACAGCGCGTGTGCTCGGCCGGATGTTTGACGGTATCGAATACCGCGGCTTTTCCCATAAAAATGTGGAATTGCTGGCAAAGTACTCCGGCGTGCCTGTATGGAACGGCCTGACAGACGAATATCATCCAACACAGATTTTAGCAGATTTCCTTACACTAAAAGAGCATTTTGGCTATTTAAAAGGGCTGAATTTTGTATTTGTCGGTGACGGACGCAATAACATGGCCAACAGCCTGATGATCGGCTGCGGAAAAATGGGATTAAACTGTACAATTATTGCACCAAAGGCGCTGTGGCCCAATGAAGATGTTGTGGATGTCAGCCGCAGCTATGCGCAGGCTTCCGGCGCTGTTATTACAGTGACAGAGGATATGGCCGCGGTCAAAGATGCCGACTGCATTTATACCGATGTATGGTGTTCTATGGGTGAGGAAGATAAGGCTGCCGAGCGTGTGGCACTGCTTCGTCCGTACCAGGTCAATGCCGGCGTGATGAAAGCTTCCGGAAAGGACACGACCGTATTTATGCACTGTCTGCCGGCCGTAAAGGGCAATGAAGTGACCGAAGATGTGTTTGAAGCCGATTACAGTATTGTTTTTGATGAAGCTGAGAACCGGATGCACACGATCAAAGCAGTGATGGTCGCTACTTTGGGAGACTGAATACCAGGCGTCCTGAAAAAACAGCACCAATAAGACAGTATGAAAAAGCAGTATTAAAAAATAGCATTAAAAAATAACATTAAAAACAGTATTGAAAAGCCAGCAAAAGTTCCGTATACCGGATGCTGGCTTTTTTGTGCGATACGCCGGTCGGGCGGTGCTGCGTGCCGGTGGCACGCGCCCTGCACCGACCGGCGCATAAGCGAAGACCCTCCGTGCTTGCACGAACGGACATCCGACGGGCAACGGTCATCGAATGGCAATGCCACGAGATAAGCGAGGCATCGCGATGATCGGGTAGAGGAAAAGTTTCCCCTATCCAATCTTGAAATTGGAACATAAAGCCGCTATAATAAGATGATTATAGCTGATAGTTTTGCGATAGGGGGCTGCCGCAGTCAAAGGCGGTTCATGAAGGAGGCCTGGAAGGTGAAGGAGAAAATTTTAAAAGCGCTTCGGGAGTGTGACGGCTATCTTTCCGGACAGCAGCTTTGCGAGCTGCTCGGCGTTTCCCGCACAGCCGTGTGGAAAGCCATTCACCGGCTGAGCGATGAGGGCTATGCCATTGAAGCGGTTAATAAAAAAGGTTACCGGCTTGTAAAGCAGCCGGATATTCTTTCAGAAACGGAAATTGCAAGCCGTATCCGTCCGGGCGGTCTTGGAAGTATTGTGCGCTGCTATGATACCGTAACATCGACAAATGATGAAGCGCGGCTGCTGGCAGAGCACGGAGCTGCTCATGGGACTCTTGTTGTTGCACAGTGTCAGAGCAGGGGCAAGGGCCGGCGGCTGCGTGCCTGGGATTCGCCCAAAGGTCAGGGGATTTGGATGAGCCTGATCTTAAAGCCGGATCTGCCTCCCGAAAAGGCGTCCATGATGACGCTGCTGGCGGCCATGGCAGTGGCGGATGCGCTTGAGGCTGAAAATATTTCATGTCAGATCAAATGGCCCAATGATATTGTTATTGACGGGCGGAAGGTATGCGGTATTCTCACAGAGATGAGCGCCCAGCCGGAAATGATCAATTATATTGTTGTCGGCATTGGCATTAATGTTCATAACCGGGAATTTCCGGAGGAAATCGCCAAAGTGGCCGTATCACTGGATATGGCCATCGGCGCTAAAAATCATTCGCCGATTCGGCGCAGCCTGCTGATTGCCGGTATTATGGAAGCCTTTGAGCGTTATTACGAACGCTTTTTAAAGGAGCAGAAGCTTGGATTTATCCAGGCGGACTATCACCAGCGGCTGGTGAGCTTTAACCAGGAGGTCTATCTTATTGAAAAAGATCAGGTGCGTTCAGGAAAATGCCTGGGCATCGATGATACCGGCTGTCTGGTTGCTGTCATTGACGGCCGGGAGGAGCATATTATGTCCGGGGAAGTCTCCGTGCGGGGCGTCCTGGGCTATGTGTAAAGGAGTGCAGTCATGTATCAGGAAAATGTGGTGCTGTGCGGAGCCAGCGCCTATGAGCAGAAGTTTTATTTTAATGAAGATTTTTCGTCATTGCCTGAAAGCGTCCGGGAAGAGCTTCAGATCATGTGCGTGTTATTTACGGAAGATGTCGGCGGTGTTTTAACACTTGAATTTGACGCGGAAGGAAACTTAGATTTGAAGGTTGCCGCTGATGAAAGCGATCTGCTGTTTGACGAGATCGGCAGTGTCTTAAAAATCAAACAGCTTCAGAGCGAGAAAAGGGAATTATTTGAAGCTTTGGAAATGTACTATAAAGTATTTTTCCTCGGGGAAGACTATGATGACATGCCGGAGGATATGTCAGAGCTTCCGGAAGATGAGTGAGGTTGGATATGATTATCGTTGTTGACGTAGGAAATACAAATATTACGATCGGAATGTTTTGCGGCGAAAAGATTGTGGGCCACTACCGGATGACAACCCAGATGGCGCGTACATCCGATGAATATGGTGTAATCATCCGCCAGTTTATGGCAAACTCCGGATTTGAACCGAAGGATGTGGAGGATGTGGTGATCGCTTCCGTTGTCCCTAATATGATGTATTCATTTATTAATGCGATTAAAAAATATTTCCGGGTAACGCCTATTGTCGTTGGGCCAGGCATTAAAACCGGCATTAAAATCGGCGCTGAAAATCCCAAGGAGGTGGGCGCTGATCTCATTGTGGACGCGGTAGCTGTAAAGGAGCTGTATGGCGGCCCGGCTATTGTAATCGATTTTGGCACAGCGACGACGTATGAGCTTGTGCTGGCTGACGGGACGTTAGATTCGGTGGTGATCTGCCCGGGAATACGCATCAGTGCCAAGGCACTGTTCAGCGGTACCGCAAAGATTCCGGATATTGAGATTAAAAAGCCCAAAACGATTCTTGGCAAGGAAACGACCGTATGTCTTCAGGCCGGCCTGTTTTACGGCACTATCGGTCAGGTGGAATATATTGTCCGAAAAATGATCGAAGAATCAGGGCTTGAATCCGTGAAGGTTATTGCCACCGGCGGACTGGGCCGTATTATAGCGAATGAGACACCGGTGATCGATGTGTATGATAATATGCTGACACTTCATGGCCTGCGGCTGATCCGTAACCGGTGCAGGGGGCTGTGAGATGGCGCTGAAAATAGGAAATGTAGTGATTCGCAATCCGGTAGCTCTGGCACCCATGGCCGGTGTAACCGATCTGCCGTTCCGCCTTTTGTGCAAGGAGCAGGGCTGCGGGCTTTTGTATACCGAAATGATCAGCGCCAAAGCGCTTTTTTACGAAAACCGCAACACAAAACCGCTGATGCAGATCGATGAGCGGGAGCATCCGATTGCCCTGCAGCTTTTTGGAAGCGAACCAAAGCTTATGGGGGAGATGGCGAAAAAGATTGAAGAACAGCCGTTTGATCTATTGGATATTAATATGGGCTGCCCGGTTCCAAAAGTTGTCAATAATGGTGAAGGCAGTGCGCTGATGAAAAATCCGGCGCTGGCCGGGCGTATTATCGAGGCCGTGGCATCGTCCATCCAAAAACCGGTGACAGTAAAAATCCGGAAAGGATTTGACCTGAACAGTGTGAATGCTGTGGAAATGGCCAGAGTGGCCCAGGAAAGTGGTGCCAGCGCTATTGCTGTGCATGGGCGCACCCGGTCACAGTACTATACGGGAAAAGCGGATTGGGATATTATCCGTCAGGTTAAGGAAGCGGTAAAGATACCGGTCATTGGCAACGGAGACATTACCTGTGCAGAGGATGCCGCAGCGATGGTCGAACAGACAGGCTGCGATGGCGTGATGATCGGCCGCGCAGCGCGGGGCAATCCGTGGATATTCGCGCAGACCGTCCAGGCATATGCCGGGGAAACGCTTCCCCCAAAGCCGGGAATACGGGAGATGGCGGATATGATCCTGCGCCATGCCAGACTGATGGAAGCGTATAAGGGCGAGTATCTTGGCATCCGCGAGATGCGCAAGCATGTGGGCTGGTATACGGCAGGCTACCCCGGTTCTTCAAGGCTGCGCGAACGGGCAAACCACGTCGAAAGCTTTGAGGAATTGGAGCAGCTGTTAGAGGAATATGTTGTTGACAGAGATATTTCAATACGTTATAATACTTAAATTGTACAGACCGTGTACAGTCAGTGTATAGACAGTGATTCTATACTTAAATAGAAGTGCTTCTATACTTAAAATGTACAGACAGTGATTCAGAACCGGCAAATATTTTGCCGGTTAATATAATGTAAACATCAATACCGCCCGGCAGGCGGCATTATGACGGATGTAAGGAAGGATTTAGAGTATCATGGTTGAAACAAAAAAGAATATTATGACCTTTGCCGGCTTAAAGGCATTGGAAGATGAATTGTTTGATTTAAAGGTAAACCGGCGGAACGAAGTGGCTCAGAAGATCAAAGAAGCCAGAGAGCAGGGAGACCTTTCGGAAAACGCAGAATATGACGCGGCAAAGGATGAGCAAAGAGACATCGAGGCGCGCATCGAGGAGCTTGAAAAGCTTCTGAAAAATGTTGAAGTGATTGATGAAGATGAGGTTGAGCTGGATAAGATCAGCGTTGGCTGCAAGGTTCGTCTTTATGACGCAGAATTTAATGAAGAAGTGGAGTACTCCATTGTCGGCTCCACAGAAGCAGACAGTTTAAACGGAAAAATCTCCAATGAATCTCCGGTTGGCGCCGCTTTGATGGGACGCAAGATCGGTGAGACTGTTGAGGTCGAGACACAGGCGGGGGTTTGCCTGTATAAGATTCTGGAAATCCAGAGAGCAAACTAAACCGGATATTATCATTTAACAAAGGAGCGATAAACGTGGCAGAAGAAAAGAAGAATGGACAAACCACCAATGGCGCGCAGCAGGATATGAACCAGCTGCTTAAGATTCGCAGAGATAAGCTTAAGCAGCTGATTGATGATGGCAAAAATCCGTTTGAGATTACAAAATATGATGTCACACATCATACGGAGGATATAAAAGAGCAGTACGAAGCACTGGAAGGCAGGGAAGTTTCAGTGGCCGGACGTCTCATGTCAAAACGTGTCATGGGTAAAGCGTCCTTCTGCCACATCCAGGATTTAAAGGGATCGATCCAGTGCTATGTTGCCAGAGACGACCTGGGCGAGGATGCTTATAAGGATTTTAAGAAGTATGACATCGGCGACATCGTGGGCGTGAAGGGCTTTGTATTTACCACAAAGACCGGTGAAAAGTCAATCCACGCAAAGACAATGACACTGCTTTCCAAGAGCCTTCAGATTCTTCCGGAGAAGTTCCATGGCCTGACCAATACGGACATCCGTTACCGTCAGAGATATGTGGACCTGATCATGAATCCGGAGGTCAAGGATACGTTTATCAAGCGTTCACAGATCATCAAGGAAATCCGGAACTTCCTTGACGGCAGAGGATTTATTGAGGTAGAGACACCGATGCTGGTGGCCAATGCCGGCGGTGCAGCAGCC
>CASFBR010000068.1 GCA_949292795.1 uncultured Eubacteriales bacterium | reverse complement strand
GGCGAAGCTTGAGGTTAGTGCGAACGCACACCGCGACCCTTAGCGAGCGCGAAGCGAGGTTAGAGGAGCGGTGTATTCCCATACAGGCACTTAGCGAAAGCGAGCCCCTTATGGGGCGAAGCTAGAGCAGGTAATGCGGTGTTATTTGGAAAGAAAATTTTTTCAGGAGGTAAGGAAAATGCAAATTTTTGAGGAATTAAAGGCCAGAGGGCTTTTAGCTCAGCTTACAGATGAAGAGGAAATCCGTGAACTTGTCAATAACGGAAAAGCTACTTTTTATATTGGCTTTGACCCCACTGCGGACAGCCTTCATGTCGGTCATTTCATGGCGCTGTGTCTGATGAAGCGCCTTCAGATGGCGGGCAATAAGCCCATTGCCCTGATCGGCGGCGGTACCGGCTATATTGGCGACCCATCGGGCCGTACCGATATGCGTTCAATGATGACGCCGGAGATCATCGAGCATAACTGTGAATGCTTCAAGAAACAGATGAGCAAGTTTATTGACTTTTCCGACGGAAAGGCACTGATGGTCAACAATGCAGACTGGCTTCTTGGCTTAAACTATGTCGAGCTTTTAAGAGAAGTCGGACCGCATTTCAGCGTCAACCGTATGCTTACGGCCGAGTGCTATAAGCAGCGCATGGAAAAAGGCTTAAGCTTCCTGGAATTTAACTATATGATTATGCAAAGCTATGACTTTTATATGCTGTTCCAGAAATATGGCTGCAACATGCAGTTCGGCGGCGACGACCAGTGGAGCAACATGCTTGGCGGTACGGAGCTGATCCGCAGAAAGCTTGGAAAAGATGCCTATGCCATGACCATTACCCTGCTTTTAAATTCCGAGGGCAAAAAAATGGGGAAAACCCAGAAGGGCGCAGTATGGCTTGACCCGAACAAGACATCACCGTTTGAGTTTTATCAATACTGGAGAAATGTGGGCGATGCGGATGTTTTGCGCTGTATCCGTATGCTGACCTTCCTGCCGCTGGAACAGATTGATGAGATGGATCACTGGGAAGGCAGCCAGCTCAACAAAGCGAAGGAAATACTGGCGTTTGAACTGACAAAGCTTGTTCACGGCGAGGAAGAAGCCAATAAGGCAATGGAAAGCGCAAGAGCGTTGTTTTCCTCGGGAAATGCCGCGCAGATGCCCACAACGACGCTGAGCGGGGATGATCTGACCGATGGGAAGATCGATATTGTTTCCATCCTTGTAAAATCCGGTCTTGTGTCCTCCCGTTCCGAAGGCCGCCGGGCTGTGGAGCAGGGCGGTGTATCTGTGGACGGAGAGAAGGGTACTGATTTTAAAATGGAATATGCCGGCGACCAGTTAGATGGCGATGGAATGATCGTTAAGCGCGGAAAGAAAAACTTCAGACGTATCGTTATGGCAAAATAACGCCGTATGTCCAAGCTGCAAAATCGCCCGTGCAAGTAAACTTGCAGGCGTTTGCAGCTTTGGCCGCATGGCGGGGAGTTACTATTCAGCCATGCATCTCGCGTTTTCGCTGCTTTGGCAGCTTTTCGCCGCATATGCGGCTAAACGCTCGATCACGGCTAAACGCCGTATGTCCAAGCTGCAAAATCGCCTGCGCAAGTAAACTTGCAGGGCGTTTGCAGCTTTGGCCGCATGGCTGAATAGTTATGAAAAAAATGTGAAAAAGCTTTAAAAATGGCTGAAAAAATGCTATGATAGACAAGAATGACGCAGCTGGCAGATGCCGGTGCGGACGTAAGTAATGATATAAAAGGAGGCGCGGCATTAGCCTACAAAGCTATGGGAACAAGTAACAAAGCACATCAGGCCTCACCTTTTGGCACAGGTACAGCCGGAAAGGGCAGAGGGAAAAAAGAGGCAAAAAGAGACTGGACATTCTGGTTTATTATCGGGATCATTGTCCTTTTTGTCGTGGTTGTGGCATGTATTTATTTTGTGAAAAAATATAACGCGACCAGCAAAACGTATATTAAAGTCGGAGAGCATGAGATCACACAGGTAGAATTTGACTACTATTATAGTATGATCACCAATCAGTATCTCTCCCAGGATTCCACATCGCTGCTGTTTATGGGTATCGATGCATCACAGCCGCTGGATGAACAGACATGTATTTATGATGAGAACCTCACATGGAAGGACTATTTCGTGGAGTCCACTGTCCCCATGATCCAGCAGGTAAAGGCGCTGTGTGACGATGCACAGGCAAAAGGCTTTGAGTACGATGTAACTTCCGATTATGATTCCTATATCAGCAGCATTGCTTCCAGCATTTCTTCCGCCGGTGTGAGCAGCTCTTATTATTATGAGCAGTATTTCGGCGAATATGCTACGGAGTCCAGACTGGAGCCTTATGTTAAGGAGTATCTGACTTCCCAGGCATACTACGCACAGCTTGAGACAGACAATGCAACGACAGACGATGAGGTTAAGGAAGAATACGAGACCAATCCACAGCTTTATGACACGATCGATTATCATCTGTATTCCATTGGCGCCAATGCTGAGGATGATGCGACGGACGAGGAGCTTGAGGCTGCTATGGACACTGCCGAGGAGCGCAGCTATGAGATGCTTGAGCGCTATGAAAACGGCGAGGACTGGCGTGAACTCTGCTATGAATATGCCATTGATGAGGCAAAGGATAATTATGATCCGGAAAACGAGGGAGATCCCACGGAGGTTACCGGAGGAACACAGACGACCATCAGCTCCAACTATTTTGACTGGCTTGCAGATGACAGCCGTAAGGCCGGAGATGGCATGGTTTACCGCGATGAGTCCAATGAGGCATGTTTTATTGTCATCTTTGATGCCAAGACACCGTACGATCTGGAGACAGACCCCTCTGATATTGCCGGGACACTGACAACGGAAAAGGTACAGTCTTATATCGATGATCTGCTTGTGGATTATGAAGTAACCGATATGGGCAAGCATTTAAAATATCTTTATGTCGATGAGACAAGCGCTGCCGATGACAGCAGCGCCAATGAAACCGGTACTGCCGATGACAGCAGCGCCAATGAAACCGGTACTGCCGATGACAGCAGTGCGGATACAGACAGCAGCGTTGATGAAACTAACTAAATAAAAAAAATATAAAATAAGAAAGAATCCTGTTTTGGCAGCACAGACTGTGCAGCAAAACGGGATTTTTCTTTTGGGACAAATATGCAGGATTGTCCAAAAAAACCACAAAATGACATAAATGTCCCAAAAGTGGACAAAAAATCGGTTTTGTCCTAAAAAACGACAGATTTCGCAAGCTGTCCGGTGCATTTTTGACACTTCTGACCTATGATAACACTAAACAAAAAAGCAAGGAGTGTATACATATGAGCAGTTTAGTAGAAAAAGCAAAAAATGCGGCAATCTCCGTGTCTCTGAATAAGGCACTGCAGTATTTGGATAAAGACCCTGAGACAAATATGGTCAAAGTTATGAATCTTGTAGATAAGGTTGCTCCTGAGGGCTGGTATGTGCCCCAGAGAAATGCATTCCGCAAGGTCATTGAAGATAAAAATAATAACTGGCACGATCTGATTTTAAGAGTGTGGGACCTGGACCCGGGTGTAAGAAATTCATTTTTTAAAAATTTTATCGTAAACGCCAGCCTGTCCGGCACCGCTCTTCAGGAAGAGACAAAGGAAAAGGAAGGTTGCAATGTGCCCTGGGCGATCCTTCTGGACCCAACATCCGCATGTAACCTTCATTGTACCGGCTGCTGGGCCGCAGAATATGGCAACCGTCTGAACCTTTCTCTGGAAGAAATGGACTCCATTGTAACTCAGGGCAAGGCGATCGGTACATATATGTATATCTTTACCGGCGGTGAGCCTCTGGTGAGAAAAAAGGATATTATCGCCCTGTGTGAAAAACATTCCGACTGTGAATTTTTAAGCTTTACGAACGGAACATTGATCGACGAAGAATTTTGTCAGGAAATGCTGCGGGTGAAAAACTTCGTTCCGGCTATCAGCCTGGAAGGCTTTGAGACCGCTAATGACGGACGCCGCGGCAGCGGTGTATACGAGAAGGTGCGCCGTGCGATGGCCCTTCTTAAGGAACATAAGCTTCCGTTTGGTATTTCGACATGTTATACAAGCCAGAATTATAAGGACATCAGTAGTGAGAAATTTTTTGATATGATCGTGGATGCCGGCGCTTTATTTATATGGTTCTTCCATTATATGCCAGTAGGCAACGGTGCAGCGCCCGAGCTTCTTCCGACAGCGCAGCAGCGGACCGAGGTTTACGAACGTATCCGCAAGTTCCGTCAGACAAAACCGATCTTTTCCATGGATTTCCAGAACGATGCAGAGTATGTAGGCGGATGTATTGCCGGAGGACGCAGATATTTTCATATCAATGCCCGCGGCGATGTGGAACCGTGCGTATTTATCCATTATTCAAATGTCAATATCCGTGAGTGCACGCTGCTTGACGCCTTAAAGAGCCCTCTGTTTATGGCTTACCACGACGGACAGCCGTTTAACGGCAATATGCTGCGCCCGTGCCCGATGCTTGAAAATCCAGAAAAGCTTCGTGCGATGGTAAAAGAGACAAAAGCAAAATCGACCGATTATGAGGCGCCGGAGGATGTCGATACACTTTGCGACCGGTGCACACCTTATGCAGATCAGTGGAAACCGCAGGCGGATGCGCTGTGGGATGCGACCTGCAAGAAAAAGGGCGGACAGCTTTAAATGATTTGGCTTTGGCGGTCCGGTTGGGCCGGGCCGTTACCGTTTCGTAAGGGGGCATGTAGGGATGAAAAATGATATGAACAAGCTGCTGGTTGAGGGCATTTTAAAGAAGGTATCCGCAGACCTTGAAAAAGATCCCCGCAGGTCTTTAAGAAAGCTGGTTGATCTGGGCGTTCGGTTTTCCGAAGGCCCTTTTCAGACCAAATTTTTGTACAGCGCCCAGTCCATGCTTAGAAATTCAAAAAGCGCTTATTATACACTACTGGAAGATGCGGCAGAGCATGTGGACACAGACAGTATGATCCGTTTTGGGATGAATGTCGGTTACAATGGCGCTGTCCTTGGCTCGCGGAAAATGCGCGGCCTCCGTGACAAGAGCGGGCTATGTGTCCCGTGGATGCTGACTGCCGTTGTTGATGACAGCCACATGGATGAAGCACTTCCTTTACTTTACCGGCTGATGAATGAGGGAATGGCACTTGGGATTTATTCGTATATTCTTGTCGCTCAGTCAGGCCCCGCAGATATGCTGCTGCCGTTGCTTCAGGATTTCCCGGAGTGCGCATTTGTTTTATGGCTGGGCGGGCAGCAGCTGACGCCGGAGTGCCTTGAACACTTTCGCACCTGCAAAAATATGATGTTTGTTGTAAATGATGATGAAAACCGCATGGAGAATTGCAGACAGCTCCGCCGTGCCCGGATGCTTTACGGCGTTTCCCGCCAGTATGGCATGGGCGATGCGGCAGCAATCTGTACCGGACAATGGACAGCCTCACTGAAAAACAGCCATCCTCAGTTTATGTTTTTAATTCCTGAAAAGGACTGCCCGCCGGAAATCAGGCATCAGGTGTATGGCTATACGCTGGACTTAAGGAAAAAGCAGACCTGTCCGGCGTTTGTAATGGAGCTGGCTCAGGATATGGCTGTAATCAATGATGAGATTACCCGGGATACGGGAATTATTGGCTTTGATCGAAAAGGAAGCCTGTGGACATGGCACGGATTATTTTCCGGCGATGCGTTTAATTTAAAGAAAACGCCGCTGTCCCAGATTTTAAAAAGTGCTGTAACTGTTCAGCCCGGCCAAACTGCTGCAAACGGCAAGATGACCGTTCATGGTTCCGGCAACTGCATGATGATCTGGCGGGAGACGCCATAGAGACATTTTTTTAGAAAAAGGGCAAATTCACTGCCGGACGGACAGTCCTTTTGGAGCAGCCAGCGCTTCAGTGCACAGACAAAAGCGTCCGCATAAAATTCAGCGAAGGGCCGGATGGACGGCTCTTCACTGAATGTACCCGAAAGCTCCTCCGTCATGATCGCCGTCATCAGGTCTCTGAGATAATCCGAAAAGGAATTTTGTCCTTCCATCCGCAGCGTCTTACGGTAAAATTCCCTGTTTTCAAAAAAATAATCGCAGAAAGCCTCGATCATAGACCAGGGACGTTCATATGTATTTGGCTGGATGCGCGCAATAAATTCCGTATAATAAATCCAGTTGACCAGGTCGTACTTGTCTTTAAAATGATAATAAAAGCTTTTCCGGTTAATGCCGCAGGTCTCGCAGATCTGCGCCACGGTGATTTTTTCAAGGGGCGTGGTCTTTAACAGATCCTTTAAAGCAAATGCAAGCGCCTGTTTGGTGATGTTTGAATCCGACAAAGATAGTTCCTCCCTTCCCGGTAAACGTGTACGCATCTTCTATTATAAATTTTTTTCTCCGGAAAGGCAATAAATAAATTATTTCCCGCTGTCGCCGTAGTTGGACAGTACACGGGCGGATGGGTCGCTGACATTACACCCTTCCCATGCCTGATTTGGCATCCAGAAACCGGTGACCATCTGCGACTGGCCGGGGTAGAAGCGCTCGAAAAGCTCCCGGTACAGCAGGGATTCCTTTGTAAACGGTGCAGCGTGGGTGTAGAGCCGGCATTTTTGCTCAAACTCGGTATCAGTGTAGCATGTATCAGCATAGGCTTTTAGATCGTCGACCATAGAATGACCGACTGCGTCGGAAAAAGCGGCCTTTTCCCGCATCAGGATGTCTCTTGGGAGATAATCGCCTTCAAAGGCGCGGCGGAGCAGGTATTTGCCTTTGTTGTAAATATTCATTTTCCGGGCCGGGTCGATTTCCATGACGTAGGAGGCAAAGTCAAGATCGCCGAAGGGAACGCGCGCTTCCATCGAATGAACGCTGATGCAGCGGTCGGCGCGCAGTACATCATACATGTGGAGTTCGCGGATACGCTTTTGGGATTCTTTTTGAAATTCTTCGGCAGACGGCGCGAAGTCCGTATATTTGTAACCGAAAAGCTCATCGGAGATTTCGCCGGTCAGCAGAACGCGGATGTCGGTGTGCTCATGAATATATTTGCAGACAAGATACATGCCAATGGAGGCACGGATCGTGGTAATGTCATAGGTTCCAAGGGCGGCAACCACATCCGGGAGCGCACGGATCACATCGTCCTTTGTGATGATGACTTCCGTATGGATGCTGCCGATATAATCAGCCACCTCACGGGCATATTTTAAGTCAATGGCATCCTTGTCCATGCCGATGGCAAAGGTGCGGATGGGCTTTTTAAGGATTCTGGCGGCGATGGCGCATACAAGCGAGGAATCCAGTCCACCACTGAGCAAAAAGCCAAGAGGGGCATCGGCGTCCAGACGTTTGCGTACGCCGGCAATGAGCTTATCATGTATATTTTTGCACAGGACATCGGTTGGTTCGCGGTGGATATTTTTGACCAAGGTTATATCCCGATAGCATATAAAAGCGCCATCTTTATAATAATGGCCCGGCGGGAATGGGTAAATTGTCTGAGCCAGGCCTACAAGATTTTTAGGCTCGCTGGCAAAAATAACAGCGCCGTCGGCGTCATAGCCGTAATAAAGCGGGCGGATGCCGATGGGGTCCCGGGCAGCAATATAGCTGCCGGTGGAATGATCGTAGATCACCAGGGCAAATTCCGCGTCAAGCATGTCAAACATCTGTACGCCGTATTGCTCATAAAGGGGGAGAAGAATCTCACAATCACTGTCGCTGGCAAAGGTATAGCCCTGGCGGATCAGCGCCTCCTTTAACGGGCGGAAGCCATAGATTTCGCCGTTGCAAATGAGCATATTGCCATTTAAGGAAAAGGGCTGCATCCCTTCGTCGGTCAGCCCCATAATGGACAGCCGTTCAAATCCCATAAGGCCGCTGCCGGTATGAATGACGCGGGTGGCATCCGGGCCCCGGGAAATAGTTTTTGAAAAGCCCTTCATGAACTGCTCCTCATCGGCCTGGGCGCTGCAATAGCACATAATTGAACACATAATATCATCCTCTCTTAACTTGGTTTATTTACGTCCATAGGGTAGTGTCCGTCAAAGCAGGCACGGCACAGCGGAAGCGTACCCACCATGGACTCAAAATCATCGATACTCAGATAGGCCAGGGAATCGGCTTTGATCGCGGCACAGATTTCCTCAGTGGAATGGCTGGAGGCAATGAGCTGCTTGTTGGAAGGAATATCCGTGCCAAAATAGCATGGATATAAAAAAGGCGGTGAACTGATGCGGACGTGAACACTTCTGGCTCCGGCCTCCTTAAGCATCACAATGAGCCGGGCAATCGTCGTGCCGCGGACAATCGAGTCATCCACAAGGACGATGCGTTTTCCTTCCACCACCGGTTTTAAGACATTCAGCTTGAGTGCCACGCTCGTTTCCCTCTCTTTTTGTGTTGGCTTAATGAATGTCCGGCCAACATAGCTGTTTTTATGAAAGGCTATGGCAAAGGGAATACCGGAAGCGGCGGCGTAGCCAAACGCCGCGGGAATACCGGAATCCGGAACGCCGCAGACAATGTCTGCATCTGCCGGGGCAGCACCGGCAAGGGCAGCGCCGGCGCGGAAGCGGGCGTCATAAATGTTGATGCCGTCCATACGGCTGTCCAGGCGGGCAAAGTAAATATATTCAAAAATACAGTGAGCTTTCGGGCCGCAGCACATGGAGCGGTCGGAAGCAATCTCTTTTGGCGTGATGGAGATGACTTCCCCGGGAAGAATGTCGCGGATAAATTCGGCGCCGACACTGTGCAGGGCGCAGCTTTCCGAAGCTAGAATATAACTGTTGCCCCGTTTCCCAAGACATAATGGCTTTAATCCGAGAGGGTCACGCACGCCAATGAGCTTTCTCGGACTGGCGATGACCAGGGCATAGCCGCCGCGTATTTGCCGGGCGGTGCGGATGATGGCCTCCTCCACTGTGGCGGTGTGAACCCGCTGCCGGGCGATCTCACAGGCAATGACCTCGGAATCGGTTGTGGTGTGGAAGAGGACGCCCTGGGCTTCCAGCGCAGCGCGCAACGCGGCTGCATTGATCAGGTTCCCGTTATGTGCCAGGGCAAGGGTGCCCTTGATGTAATTGGTCACCAGCGGCTGCGCATTTTTCAGACTGGAATCACCGGTGGTGGAGTAGCGTACATGGCCGATACCAAGATTGCCGCAAAGCCGGCGCAGGGTGTCTTCCTTAAAAACCTCGCTGACAAGCCCCATCCCCTTGTGATTTCCGATATTTCCTTTAGGGCCGGAGGTGTCGCTGACCGCAATGCCGCAGGATTCCTGTCCCCGGTGCTGTAAGGCACACAGGCCATAATAGATGGAATGGGCCACAGCATTTCCGTCAAAATCATAGATGCCAAAGACGCCGCAGGCCTCCTTTGGCTTATCAAAGTGCTCCATAGCTTAAACCTTCTTTCAAAAAAAAGGCACTTTGAGCCGAAACTCAAAGCGCCTTTGCTTATGCACCATAGTATATCCCGGAAGTACTTTCATTGTCAATGTTTTTTGAAAAAAATTGACGCTTTTGCTTATTAGTGCTAGAATCTTAACAGTGTAACCGTTCGGGCTGAACCGTTACCGGCGTTGGTGTATGCCGATGCTATTCATCAGGGAGGAAAATGAATGAAGATTTTATTGATTATTGACCAGTTTGATGCGGATAATAACGGGACGACCATGACGGCCCGCCGCCTGGCGCAGACGCTTGTAAAACATGGTCATAAGGTGTCGGTGGTCAGCACAGGCGCGCCGGCTGCCAACAAGTATGTGGTGAAGGAGATTTACATGCCGCCGGTTGTGCGCCATATTGTACATTCACAGGGGATGATTCTTGCCCGGCCGGATGAGGACGTGCTGCGCAAGGCCATCGCCGGGGCGGATGTGGTTCATTTCCTGATGCCGTTCTGGCTGTCCTGGACGGGACTGCGCATTGCCCGGGAGTTAGGCGTGCCTGTGACAGCGGCGTTTCATGTGCAGCCGGAAAATATTACATATACCCTGCATATGGGCCGCAGCCGACTGGCAAATGAGGGACTTTACTATTTCTTCCGGAAAATATTTTTTAATAAGTTTACCCATGTGCATTGCCCAAGCGAATTTATAGCCGGACAGCTTCGGGAGCACGGCTACACCGCAAAGCTCCATGTAATCTCCAACGGCGTGGACGGGGACTTTGTTTACCGGAAGATCGAAAAAACACCGCAGCTTCAGGGGAAATTTGTGATTTTAATGATCGGGCGTCTCTCCAATGAAAAGCGCCAGGATGTACTGATCGATGCCATTAAAAAGTCAAGATACAGTGAAAATATCCAGCTGATGCTTGCCGGGCAGGGACCAAAATACAAAGCACTTGTCCGCCGCGGGCGTGCGCTTAAAAATCCGCCGGTTATCCGCTTTTATTCCCACGAGGAGCTGCTTGACGTGATTGCCATGAGTGATCTGTATGTCCATGCCGCGGATGCGGAGATCGAGGCGATTTCGTGTATCGAAGCATTTTCAAGCGGCCTTGTGCCGGTGATTGCGGACAGTGAAAAGTCGGCGACACCGCAGTTTGCGCTTTGCCGTCACAGCCTTTTTAAAGCCGGAAGCAGTGATGATCTGGCCCGGCAGATCGACTACTGGATCGAGCATGAGCAGGAGCGCCAGCGTATGGAACAGGTATATAGTGAGCATGGGAAAAAATACGCGCTGGATTACTGTGTGCGCCAGATGGAAGCAATGTTTGAGGATGCCATCATTAAGAACCGGCAGGAGCAGGAGATCCGTCCGGCTCAGGAGTACTGATGAACGAGGGAAGATTTCAAAAGAAAGGTCAGCAGCAAAAGGCAGCGCAAAAAATGCTTCACACGATCAACCGGGATGAAGAACATATTGTGAAGATGTGGACGCCGCTGCATTTTTCAACGCCCCAGGATTATTGTTATTTTCCAAAGAGTCGGATGTTTCGCTGTATGAATCTGGTTCTTCGGTATGTGATCTATATTTTCGGCCCCGTGATCTTTAAGCTGTTTTTCGGCCTGAAAATCATCGGGCGGGAGAAGCTTAAGAACCTTCCCCAAAAGGGAGTGACGGTCTGCAATCATGTGCATATGCTTGACTGCGGTGTTGTCGCCTGTGCCATGAACCGCCGCAGGATATGTATTCCGACACTGGAATCGAATTTTTGTATACCGTTTGTGCGGCATCTGGTCCGTATTTTAGGCGGCATCCCGCTGCCGGAGCATATACGGCCTTTCCGCAGGATGCATGAAGCGCTTGTAAGCTATATCAATGAAGGGCATCTTGTTCATGTTTATCCGGAGGCTGTGCTGTATCCGCGCTACAATGGCATCCGGAAGTTTAAACGGGGGGCCTTTACGCTGGCGTATGACTGCAACGTACCGGTTATCCCTTATGTGATCCGTTATGTGGAGCCTGATGGATGGGAGCGGCTGCTCCACCGAAAGCCGGTCATGCGGTTGTATATCCTGGACCCGGTCTATCCAAATACAGAAAATAATAAAAAATATGAAACTGAGCGGCTTTGCGCGCTCGTGCATGAAAAAATGCAGGAAGTCTTTGACCGCCCCGGGCCGTAAACGGCAGGGCGGTCATTAACAGGAGAGGGCCGGGAATCGTGGTTCCCGGCCCTCTCCTGTGTCGTACGGATTTTTTCGCTCGGATTTATTCACTCTCGAGCGCTTCCCATTTCTCCATAAGCTCAAGAAGCTCTTCGTCAAGTGCGGATTTCTCATCGTTAATTTCCATCAGGCGGCTGACATTTGTATAGACCTGCTCATCAGAAAGCAGGGCGTCAAGCTCTGCGATGCGCTGCTCAATATCATCGATGCGTTTTTCGATTTTGGCAATGTCATTTTGGCGCTTGCGCAGCCGGGCGGCCTCTTCCTTTTGTCTTTGATAGTCGGCCTTGGCGCTGCTTTCAGACGTCTGGCCGGAGGAAGCCTTTAAAGCGTCCGGTGTCTGGCTGCCCCTTTGTTTATCAAAACCGCCGCCGGTGCCGGAGGTAACAGGATTGGCCTGCTTTTCCAGGTATTGATCGTAATTGCCGGGATAATTTTTCAGGCCCCCTTCAGTCAGATCAAGAATACGGGTCGCTGTTGTATTAATAAAATAGCGGTCATGGGAGACGTAAAGCACCGTACCGGTGTAATTGCGCACAGCGTCCTCAAGAATTTCCTTGGACACCATATCCAGATGGTTGGTCGGTTCGTCCAGTATAAGGAAATTGGCATCTGAGAGCATGAGCTTGGCTAAGGATACGCGGCCGCGCTCGCCGCCGGAAAGCTCGCTGATGCATTTAAACACATCGTCGCCGGTAAATAAAAAGGCGGCCAGGACACTGCGGATGCGCGTATTATCCAATGACGGATAGGCATCGGAAATTTCTTCAAAAATGGTTTTTTCCTGGGACAGGAGCTGATGCTCCTGGTCATAGTAGCCAATATGGACCTTGGCTCCCAGGCGGATAGTGCCGCTGTCTGCCGGGACAAGGCCGTTGATGATTTTTAAGATTGTCGTTTTTCCGGTACCATTATTGCCGATGAGCGCAACCTTTTCCCCGCGTTTGATGTCCATGGAAATGTGGGAAAAGAGCTGGAGGCTGCCAAAGGACTTGGCAAGGTCTTCAACCATCAGCACGTCATTGCCGCTGACAACGGACGGCTCCAGCAAAAGCTGCATGGATGCATTTTCTTCGGCCGGCCGGTCAAGACGTTCGATTTTTGCAAGCATTTTTTCGCGGCTTTCAGCGCGTTTGATGGATTTTTCGCGGTTAAAGGACTTTAGCTTGGCAATGACCTCCTCCTGATGGCGGATTTCAAGCTGCTGGTTTTGCCAGGCTTTTAATTCGATCTGGCGCAGCTGCGCCTTTTTCTGTGCGTAATCGGTGTAATTTCCGGAAAAGACATGGCCCTTGTGCCGGTCGATCTCGATAACCTTTGTCACAATTTTGTCAAGAAAATAGCGGTCATGGGCAACGATGATGACGGCGCCCTTATAACCTTTAAGGAATGATTCAAGCCACGAAATCGAGCTCATATCCAGGTGGTTGGTCGGCTCATCCAGGAGGATAATGTCCGGCTTGGACAGTAAAAGCTTACCTAAAGCAATACGGGTGCGCTGTCCTCCGGACAGCTCATCCACCTTCCGGGAAAACTCCGTTTCATCAAAGCCAAGGCCGGTCAGCACACCGGTCACCTCGCTGTTAATGGCATAGCCGTTGGCATCCTCGTAAGCGTGGGTCAGACGGGCATAGGCATTTAAGGCAGATTCGAGGGCATCGCCGGAAGCGTGCTGGATTTCCTGCTCTAAAGCTTTCATCCGGTGGTAAATCTCAATAACATCCTTTTTGGCTTCCATAACCTCGTCATAGATCGTATTTCCGGAGGATACTGTGGCAAGCTGGGAGAGATAGCCCAGCGTTTTTGTGCGGGATATGGCGACCTGGCCCTCGTCCGGTGCAAGCTCGCCGGTGATGATCTTTAGCAGCGTTGATTTTCCGGCGCCGTTGATGCCGACGATCGCTGCTTTCTCGTGATCCTCTATATGAAAGGAAATATGATCTAAAATGAGATCCGTGCCAAAGGATTTTGATATGTTCTGGCATGAAAGTATCATAAAATTTCAACCCTTCGTATATTTATTTCGCATATGTATTAAGTAATAATCAGGCATCATTTATCATATCATTTATAAAGGGGGAAGTAAAGCTGTAAAAGAAGAAGTCATCATAATAAAAGAAGAAGTCATAACGAATTTGAATTAATGTTATGCAAATGTGTAATAAATGCATAAAAAAGTAACTGGAGTTTTGAAAAAAATTGTGGATTTTCATAGCAATCATTAAAAGAAAGTTTGACAATTTTACGACAATTCATTATAATGAATATAGATTGCGGCTTTTGGCTGAAAAGATTTTTGTGATCGAATACAATCAGTGAACGTAAACAAGGGAGTGCATAGCTGTGAGCGAAAGAGAAATATCATCTGCGGTAATTAAAAGACTGCCAAGATATTACCGTTATTTGGGCGAGCTTTTGGAAAACGATGTTGTGCGTATTTCTTCTAAAGAACTGAGTATCCGTATGAAGGTGACCGCATCCCAGATTCGCCAGGATTTAAATAATTTCGGCGGGTTCGGGCAGCAGGGCTATGGCTATAATGTGGAATATCTGCATAATGAGATCGGCAAGATACTCGGACTGGATACGACTCAGAATATGATCATCATCGGCGCCGGAAATCTTGGCCAGGCGCTGGCAAATTACGATTTTGACCGCATTGGCTTTAAGGTGATCGGCATTTTTGATGTCAATCCCCGGCTTGAGGGACTGGCGGTGCGCGGCGTGGAGATTAAGATGGTGGATGAGCTGGAGAGCTTTATTAAGTCTCACGACATCCATGTGGCTACGCTGACTGTGCCAAAGAAGCAGGCCAAGAGCATTGCCAGACAGCTGGAAGAATGGGGAATCCGGGCGATCTGGAATTTCGCGCCGACGGATCTTCATGTGTCTGAGGATGTCTGTGTTAAAAATGTCCATCTGGATGAAAGTCTGATGACTCTGTCTTATAATTTCCGCAACCGCGGAAAGGAAAAATACAGTTACAAATCTTACATGGAAGATTGATTGTAACGATGTAAAATGATGAAACGTTTATTTGCTGTAACAGTTCAGCCCCAAAAAAGGCTGGACTGTTACATTTTTCATATCACAGGAAAGCTGTGAGGGAGGAGGAAAAGCGATGATCGGTCTGGCAGACAGCAGGGAAATGAAGGCAATCGACAGCTATTCGATCGATACGGTCGGGATACCATCGATGGTACTTATGGAGAGAGCTGCATATGCGGTCGCCTTAAAAATACGCAGCGTACTTGAGCATACACACGGTGATAAAAATTGCGGTGTGCATAAGGGCCGCGAAAGTACACAGCGAAGCAGGGACAGCCGGGGCGGGTTTCAGGTCATTGCCGTGTGCGGCAGCGGAAATAATGGCGGCGATGGTCTGGCGGCGGTGCGTATTTTATATACGATGGGCTATAAAGTGTCGTGGTATATGGCCGGAGATATGTCCCGGGCAACGGAACAGACCCGGCAGCAGATCGCTATTTTAAAAAATCTTGGCATCGGACCGTGCAGCTATCCGCAGGATTTGATGGAGGCAGAGGTTTTAGTCGACGCCCTTTTTGGCATCGGGCTGACACGTCCGGTAAGCGGCCATTTCGCTGAGGTGATTGATACGATGAACCGATCTGCGGCGCTTGTCTGCGCCGTGGATATGCCGTCGGGCGTGTCCGCGGATAACGGCCAGGCGCCCGGCAGCGCGGTGCAGGCGGATTTTACCGTGACCTTCGGCAAGCTTAAACCGGGGCTGGTACTTTATCCCGGGGCCGGCCTTGCAGGGCAGGTATCTGTGGAAAATATCGGCTTTGCTCCGGAAGCGGCGGACATTGTGGAAATACATACGTTTGCTTATGAGATGGCAGATATTTCGGCGCTGCTTCCGGCACGCAGGGCTTATTCCAATAAAGGCAGCTATGGACGGGTGCTTGTGATTGCCGGTTCGCCGACCATGGCCGGTGCGTGCTATTTTTCCGCCGGCGCTGCATATCGCTGTGGCTGCGGTCTTGTGCGGGTATTTACTGTGCGGGAAAATCATGACGTGATTCTTGAAAAGCTTCCGGAAGCCGTGCTTTCAATCTACGACCCACAGCAGATGGATGCGGCGGAGGCGATGCTTAAGGAAGCGCTTTCATGGGCGGACAGCGTTGTGCTCGGGCCGGGGCTTTCCACGGACGTATATGCCGGCCGTCTTGTGGCATATACGCTGAAAAACTGCCGGGTACCGATGGTCATCGATGCCGATGGCCTGAACCTGCTTGCAAAAGAGCCAAAGCTTTGGGAGCTGGTGCCCGGCGGGGCCGTCCTGACACCGCATATCGGGGAAATGTCCCGCCTGACCGGACGTAAGGCAGAGGCGCTGACATCGGATATTATCGGAGCCTGCCGGGATTTTGCACGGGAGCACCATGTTGTCTGTGCGCTCAAGGATGCCCGGACCGTAATCAGCGACGGGACGCAGACCTGGATCAATCTTTCAGGCAATGACGGCATGGCGACTGGGGGCAGCGGTGATGTGCTGTCCGGGATCATCGGCGCTTTCCTCGCCGGCGGTCTTGCGCCGCTTCGGGCGGCATCGCTTGGCTGCTTTGTACATGGCTGCGCGGGCGATGCGGCGCGAAGTGTCAAAGGTGCCTATGGACTTTTGGCGTCAGATATTATACAATACTTATCGAACGTTTTGAGATAAGGAAGGCGTCAGAAAATGAATACATATAGAGTTTGTGCCCGCATCGATCTGGATGCGTTCCGGCACAATGTGATCGAAATTAAGAAAAAGATCGGCGCGTCTGTGACACTTATGGGCGTTGTAAAGTCAAACGCATACGGACATGGCTCCGTCATGCTTGCCCGGGAGCTGGAGGCACTCGGGGCCGGATGGCTGGCCGTTGCCTGTGTAGACGAGGGTATTGAACTGCGCAAAAACGGGATCGGCCTGCCCATTCTTGTGCTCGGCTTTTGTGCGCCTGAGCAGTATGAGGAGCTGCTTCGCTATGACATTACGCCTACGGTGTTTTCCATGAAGATGGCGCAGGCTATGAATACGGCGGCAGCAGCGCAGGGAAAGTGCCTTCGCGTCCATATTAAGATCGATACAGGGATGGGCCGTATTGGCTATGCCGTAACATGGGAAAATGCACAGGAGATTCTTCAGATCAGCCGGCTGTCCAACATTGAGATCGAGGGGATGTTTACACATTTTGCATGTGCGGATATGGCGTCCGAGACATACAGGGCGATTACCCGGCATCAGTATGAACAGTTTTGCCAGATGGAACAGTGGCTTTTGGAGGGCGGCCTTTTTATCCCGCTTAAGCACTGCGCCAACAGTGCGGGGATTATGGATGCGGCTGCGATGCACAAGGATATGGTGCGGGCCGGTATTATTTTATATGGCCTGTACCCGTCTGAGGAAATGCCAAGATCAGAGCTGTCCCTGCGCCCGGTAATGTCCGTTAAAAGCCATGTTACATATATTAAAACTGTGGCGGCCGGCGAGGGGATCAGCTATGGCTATACTTACACGACCAGTCGGCCGACGGTCGTAGCGACCATTCCGGTGGGCTACGGCGATGGCTACCCAAGACTTTTATCCAACCGGGGCGCTGTGCTGATCCGCGGACACCGTGCACCGATTATCGGCCGCGTTTGTATGGATCAGTTTATGGTCGATATTAGCGGCATCAGCGATGTCTGCGAAGGCGATGAGGTGACGCTTGTAGGCAGTGACGGCGATGAATGTATTACGATGGATGAACTTGCAGGCCTTGCCGGGACGATCAGCTACGAGCTGGCCTGCGATGTGGGGCGCAGAGTCCCAAGAGTTTATGTAAAGGACGGACGGCCGCAGAAAATGTCCTGGTGCGAAACATTTTTTGCATCATGCTGACCGCTTAAGACACGAAGGTCCTCATTTGACAGAAGGAACTCTTTGTTCGGACTGTGAATATACATGTGATTTATTGGAAAGGATAATTCCATAGGAACGAAGTCCCTTATGTAATAAAATGTTAGCAGGAGTGAGTGTCATTGATGATAAAACGCGGTGATATTTATTATGCGGACCTGCGCCCGGTCATTGGTTCCGAGCAGGGCGGAGTGCGTCCGGTTTTGATCATACAAAACGATACCGGGAACCGGCACAGTCCCACTGTGATCTGTGCAGCGATTACTTCAAGGATGAATAAGGCGAAGCTGCCAACGCATGTGGAGCTGTCTGCCAGCCGCTACGCCCTCGTGAAGGATTCGGTGATCCTGCTGGAGCAGGTGCGCACGATCGATAAAAAGCGGCTGAAGGAGAAGGTATGTCATCTGGACTGCGAGATTTTAAAAAAGGTCGATAAGGCGCTGACGATCAGTCTCGAGCTGGATACATAGCAGGATATATCCCGCCCGCTTTTGAAGTAACGATTCAGTCATGCGGCTGCAGCGCAAATGCGGGATGCATGGCTGAATCGTTATTTTTTGAATACTGGCAGCGAAAAATGGGCTTGCGCGGAGAAAAATTTGGTGGTAGACTATATAAGCTAGTGTGAACGGAGTTGAAGTTCGATGAAAGGAGTGTTATTATGTCAGGCCATTCCAAATTTGCCAACATAAAACATAAAAAAGAAAAGAACGATGCAGCAAAAGGTAAGATTTTTACCATTATCGGAAAGGAAATCGCCGTTGCAGTTAAAGAAGGCGGCCCAAACCCGGATAATAACAGTAAACTGCGCGATGTGATCGCCAAAGCAAAGGCCAACAATATGCCTAACGATACGATTGAGCGCGGTATCAAAAAAGCAGCCGGAGATATTGGTTCAGTGAATTACGAGAACGCTACATACGAAGGCTATGGCCCCGGCGGTATTGCGATTATCGTAGAAACACTGACGGATAACCGGAACCGTACGGCAGCCAATGTCCGCAATGCTTTTACGAAGGGCGGCGGTTCCGTAGGCGCTATGGGCTGCGTATCTTACATGTTTGATTCCAAAGGTCTGATCATCGTTGATAAGGAAGAATATGAAGGCGATGCCGATGAACTGATGATGACTGCGCTGGATGCCGGAGCAGAGGATTTTTCCGAGGAAGAGGACAGCTATGAGATTACCACAGCACCGGATGATCTTGGAACGGTGCGCGAAAATCTTGAAGCCGCAGGGATTCCTATGGCATCTGCCGAGGTGACGATGATCCCTCAGACATGGAATACATTATCCGACGAGGAGGACATTCGCAAAATGAACCGTATTCTTGACCTTCTCGATGAGGATGATGACGTACAGAACGTCTATCATAACTGGGATGAATGATGAATAACCGCAGTCCTTTAAGCTTGAAGCGGTGACTGTTCCCGGTAAAACATAACAAAGCCTCTCCTAAGGACGAATAAGCCGGGAGAGGCTTTTGTCTTATGAGAAAACCACGTCTATTTTCTCTGATACGATACATATAATGTATTATGGCTATGCAGGCGGGCTGCATGAATTGTATCTGAAAAGAGGCGATGGATGGGATGCGTATGATACCGGATGAAGATATAGCCGCCATGCCCCGGTCGATTGTAAGTGAGCAGGGGGATGCGGTGTTTTACGAAGTCAACAATGGTGCAGCAGAGGATGGCGGCGATTTAAGGCGGACAAAGGAACCGGTACAGGAGCGGGCGCATCCGATGGGATCGTCGCCGGAGCAGGAGCTGGCTTGGCCGGGGCAGTTGCGGGAGCAGAGGCTAGATCAGCCAGGACAGCTGCGGGAACAGAGGATGGCTCAGCCAGGGCAGCTGCGGGAGCAGAGGTTAGATCAGCCAGGACAGCTGCGGGAACAGAGACTAGATCAGCCGGGACATCTGCGGGAGAAGGGGAAGGCGGCAGAGCCGGAAATGCTTGTGGTGCAGGAAGCACAGGATATTCCGTTATCTTTTGGAGCATACGGACAGAGCCAAAGGGCCCATAAGCTCCGGGCTGGTTATGGGCGGTATGTGTGGCTGCTTATTTTTGCAGCCGGGCTGACTGCAGGGACGCTGTTCATGAATACTGCCGCTGATACCTGGGCAAACTTAAGTGGGGATTGGATGGAGGAACTGACCGGAAAAGTTCTTGATTTTGACGGGAATGTGGAGACTTTCATCCGTATTCTTCTGAAAAGAGGCGGAATTTTTATTTTTCTTGCAGGAATAACTTTACTTTGGCGCCGGAGTCTGCTATTATATCTATCTACGGCATATTTTGGCTTCTGTTTCGGAGTGGTCATTTCCTCCGCCGCAGTGTCCTACGGCCCATCGGGATTGCTGATGCTCCTGCAGCTGCTTTTGCCGCATTACATGCTCTATATTCCGGCATTTATCTGTCTGGCCCGTCAGGCAGACAAAATCAATGCTTTCCGTAAAAACCGCGCAAAAAACGGTTCCCGTCAGGCGGGCAGGCGTCTTGTATGGCGTGAAACTGCGGCGGCATTTTTGCTGGCAGCCCTGCTGATAGCGGCAGGCTGTGTGCTGGAGTGTTATGTAAATCCGATCTGGATAAAATTTTTTTCCAATATATAGTAGACATAATTCGTCAACGTAACAGTATCTTGTGGATTTTGTGAAAAACCCTGTATTTACAGCGTTTTGGCGGATTTTTTTTGTTTGATTTTGTATAAAAAATTGACTATAATAGGATTGTAGCGCCAGTGTACACCGACGCTTGCGATACAGGATAACTTTACAAATGAGGGAGTGCGCAATGGAATCTTACATAGAAGGATTTGTGAAATATCTGACTGAGATAAAAAAATCCTCAAAGAATACGATATTGTCCTATCAGAGAGATTTGCGTAAGTTTTTTGCGTATCTCGGGGATGCGGGAATCACGGACATTAAAAAAGTGAATAATACAAGCCTCAATTCTTATATCCTTTATATGGAAAGAGAAAATTTCGCACCATCGACGGTCTCCCGGAACATTGCGACGCTTAAGGCGTTTTTTAATTACCTGTTTAAGCAGGGCATCCTTGAACATGACCCGGCAGAGCGTTTAAAAGCGCCGAAGGTTGAGAAAAAGATACCGGGAATTTTGACAGTGGAGGAGGTTACGCTGCTTCTTTCACAGCCTTCCGGAAACAGCAATAAAGAGATTCGTGACAAAGCGATGCTGGAGCTGCTTTATGCGACCGGAATACGGGTCAGCGAACTGATTTCACTGACACTGGATGATCTGAATATGACATCCGGTTACATCCGTGTTCAGGAAGGCAGCCGCGAGCGGGTGATCCCTTTTGGAAGTGTCGCGAAGCAGGCGCTGAAAAATTATCTGAGCAATGCACGGACCGGCATGATCGCATCGGATGACGAGACTGTTTTATTTACAAATTGCAGCGGTCAGCCCATGAGCCGTCAGGGCTTTTGGAAGGTGCTTAAGCAGTATGCCAAGCGCGCGGGGATTGAGGAGGATATTACACCGCATACGCTCAGACATTCGTTTGCCGCGCACCTTGTGGAAAACGGCGCGGACCTGCATTCGGTTCAGGAGATGCTTGGCCATTCCGATGTTTCCACAACACAGATTTATGCCAGGATCACCAATAACCGGATCAGAGAAGTTTATGCCAAAGCGCATCCAAGAGCATAAGAGAAAGCAGCCACATCAAAAGTGATAAAAGCATCTTTTGATGTGGTTTTTTTTATGCTATAATGATAAATGATGCGGCAGTTATGCCGATCGGATAGGGGAAGATTCCTTCCCCTACCCGATCATCGCGATGCCTCGCTCATCTCGCGGCATTGCCACTCGATGACCGTTGCCCGTCGGATGCCCGCCCGTGCAAGCACGGCGATCGTCCTTCGGGCGTATCGCGATATTAAGATGCCCGGGTCAAAGGCCCCGGCATCATATTAAAACAGAAAGTAAGAGCGGGAACTATGGAAAATTATTGTTATTATTGCATGGATGAGCTTTCCGGAAACGGCCCGTGCGGGTGCGACCGTTCCAGGAAGGGCGAACCGCCGATTCCCGGGGCGACACCGCCGGGAACAATATTAAACGGCAGGTATCTTATTGGCTATCCGCTGGGCGCCGGCGGCTTCGGCATGACCTATATTGGACGCGACCTGAATCTGGATATGAAGGTTGCGGTTAAGGAGTATACGGAAGGCGCTGCGGGCGGAAAAGAGCGCTTTTTAAGAGAAGCCCGTGCGATGGCCCGTTTTGCCGGACAGTCCGGCATTGTGAATGTCCGGGATTTTTTTGAGGCCAATGGAACAGCGTTCATTGTCATGGAGTATCTTGAAGGGATGACGCTGAAGGAGTATATTACCCGGTTTGGCCCGATTTCATGGGATCAGGCGCTGACATTTATGCTGCCGGTGCTTGAAGTACTTGGGAAAATCCATAAAGCCGGATATGTCCACAGAGATGTGAGCCCGGATAATATTATGATGCTTAAGGACGGCAGCATTAAGCTGCTTGATTTCGGCGCTGCCGCGGATGTGAGCGGTGAGCTGTTAAAAACAATGACCGTGATGCTCAAGCCCGGCTATGCGCCGCCGGAGCAGTATCAGGGCAAAGGCGGTATCGGGCCGTGGACGGATGTTTATGCGGCCTGCGCAACCTTTTATAAGTGTATTACGGGAGAAACGCCGCAGGACAGCCTGTCGCGGATGTTTGAGGATCAGCTGCCGCCGCCGTCTCATTTTGGCGCGGATGTTCCCGAGTATGCTCAGCAGGTTTTATTTCACGGCCTTGCGGTACATAAAGAAGCGCGCATCCGTTCCATGGAAGAACTGATCCAGGGACTGACGGGGCCGGCGGGAGCCTGTGCAGGCGCTGCGGCTGGCAGTCAAAGTGCAGGAGGCGGCCGGGGGGCAGCGATGTCCGGAATGCAGCACATAGGAGGCGGCCAGGGAGCAGCAACGCCCGGAGCGCAGCCGGAGAAAGGCGGCCGGACCGTAACAATGGCCGGAGCGCAGCACACAGGAGACGGCCGGGGTGCAGCAATGCCCGGAGCGCAGCCGGAGAAAGACGGCCGGACCGTAACAATGGCCGGAGCGCAGCCCGCAGCAGGTGAGCAGAGAGCGGCAACGTCCGGCACGCAGCCCGCAGCAGGCGGCAAAAGCCGTGGGAAAGCATCCGGAGGGAAGAAAAATAAAAAGGTATTATGGCTTTCCCTTGCGGGCGCCGGAGTGATCATCGTGGCGTTATGTCTTGTTCTGCTTTTATCCGGCGGTGTGGGAAGCAACCCCTACCGGGAGGCTGACAGCAGCAATTCCTACTTAAAGGAGCTGACTGTTACCGATAAGATGATCGATACGATCAATCACGATGAATATACGGAGATCGTAAGCTTTTCCGATTGCGTCATTACCGATGAGCTTCTGGCCGAGCTGGCAAAAAACACGAATGTTTACAAGATCAGTCTGGATAATTGCAGCGGCTTTACATCGCTGAATGCGCTGGCCTCCATGCCTGCACTGGAAGCCTTGTCGGTATATGTGGAATCAGGAGGAACGATGGACGGGGCGGCACTTTTTTCAGTGCCCTTTCCCACGGTCACCAATCTTTCCCTTGGAGATCAGGTGACATTTTCCACAGGCACGGATTTTCTTGCCAACTTCCCAAGTCTGACGACACTTTATATTCCAGGCTCAAAGGGTGTGGAAAACCTTAATTTTTTAGCGGCAATGCCGGGGCTTAACCGCCTGTTCATTTATGATATTCCCCTTGGGGATAAGGATTATTCGGCGCTTGCCGGCTGCACGGCTTTAGAGGAGCTTTCGGCTGCCAATACCGGAATTTCCAATCTGACCGTGCTGGCTGCCAATGTAAATATGAGCAGTCTGGACTTAAATGGCTGCGGGATTACCGATCTGACGCCCTTGGCAGGTATGACCGGTCTTAGAACCCTGTACCTGAAGGATAATGCCATCTCTGATCTGACCCCTCTGGCGGGAATGACACAGATGACCAATCTCTATCTGTCCGGCAATCAGATTACGGATTTAAGCCCTCTGGCAGGAATGATGGAGATGTTCGACCTTTATGTGGATAATAATCAGATTACCGATCTGACCCCTCTGACAGCGATGATCAAGCTTGCCAATCTGAATATCCGCAACAACCAGATTCAAAATCTGGATGCGTGCAAAGGGATGATCAATCTTGTAGGCTTCTGGGGTGCCAACAATGCGCTGACCGATGTGAGCAGCCTTATAAGCGCCACATCTCTGCTGACGCTGGATCTTCAGAATAATCAGATCAGCGATGTCAGCATGTTTTCAAATGGCTTTCCGGAGCTGCGCTATGTCAATCTTTCCGATAACCAGATCGCAGACATTTCCGGTCTTGCCCAGTCATCGAAGCTTCGGGCCGTCCTTGTGGCCAATAATCAGCTTACAAGCCTTGACGGGCTTGAAAATAAACCGGAACTTAAAGGTATTATGGCCAACAATAACCAGATCAGCGATATTTCAGCGCTTAGTACGTCGATGGCAGAATTGCAGTATATTGATCTTGGAAACAATCAGATTTCCGATATATCGGTTCTTTCCGGCCTTGCCGGGGAAAAGAGCGGGCTGTATGCCCAGACGGCGCTGCTGCTTGAAAATAACCAGATTACAAGTCTTTCAAGCCTTCCGTCAACGTTAAATTATAAGCTGGCTATTTACGGGAATCCCATCAGCGATTACTCACCGATAAGCACATGGAGTGAGATTAATTATTATTGGGATATGATTTATATCAGCTATAATGCACAGGCCGATGTCACGCCGCTTCTGGAGGCGGGCTTTGGTTCAAACTTTTATATTGTTGATACACCGGTTGAAGAACAGGCTGCAATCCAGCGCCAGGCAAAGGAGCTGCGCGGAACGGTTTCTTCAGGGCCGGAATTTGTTACCCGAGAGATGGCAGATGCCACAATGGATTCTCTGCGCGACGAAATCAGAGCATCGCTGGGAGGTGAGCCGGATGATGGAAACGAACAATCATCCGTACAATAAAACCGTAGTATATTCCGGAGAACCGCTGCTTCGTCCGGCGCTGCTGTGCTTTAACAGCAGCGGGCATATCAGCGACATCCTTCTTGCCGGCCAGCAAAGCTTCGGCCGGCTCTCCTCGGAAGGAAAGACGGATATTTCCGTAAGCAACGCGATTATTTCCCGAAAGCACGGCTATTTCTATGTGAACGGGAGCCAGTGCTATTATTATGATAATGGCAGTACCAACGGCTCATGGCTGAACGGGAAGCTGTGCGAACCGAAACGGCCCTATCTGCTGTCTGACGGTGATGTACTTTCCTTTAAAGCCCGCCGGCCGGAGTGGGCGCCGGCGGAGCTGGCGTTTGTGCTGGCCGGGAACTATCCGAAGAAGGGACTTGATTGGAGAGCGCTTAAGCTGCACCGCTCCTATGCGGAAATCACAGTAGGGCGTGAGCAGGGTGATTTTAAGCTGGCCGATCCATCAGTATCGGCACTTCACGCATCATTTTTCCTCGCCCAGAAGGGGTGGAGTATTATCGATCATCAAAGCACCAACGGCGTTTTCGTCAATCATCAGCGGCTGATGTCCCCGGCATATTTAAAACCAATGGACGTGGTTGCTATTACCCATACAATCTTTGTCTATACAGGTGAGAAGCTGATTATTGGCCGCAGTCCCGGACAGACAATCCGTATGGAAGGAATGTCGGCAGACGACCGTGTTTTTTCAGGTGAGGATAGCTTTAGGCCCGCTTCCCACGAAAGCGACGGCTGGGGCAGCGGGCGCGCGGGAGCGTCGCCAGAGCAAAATCCGTGGGGCGGCGGGCGCGCGGGAGCGGCACCTGAGTCAGATTCATGGGGCGGCGGGCGCGCAGGAGCGACGCCCGGATCAAATCCGCGGGACGGCGGTCGCGCAGGGAAGCAAACATCCGGCACATCTGCTGCGGACAGCCATCTTGTGATCAACATCGAAGAACGTAATGTATGGTCGCGTTTTAAGAAAAAAACATTGCTTAAAGATATTTCTCTGGATGTCCAGAGCAAGGATATGGTTCTGATCCTCGGAGGGTCCGGCGCCGGAAAGACAACGTTTATGAATGCGGTGATGGGCTATGAGAAGGCGACTGGAAAGATCACCTACGATGACACGGATATTTATGAACAGTATGAGCAGATGAAATATGAGATCGGCTTTGTGCCGCAGCAGGATCTTCTGCGGCAGACCGATACGGTTTATGATACATTGTTTAATGCCGCTCAGATGAAAATGCCGGCGTCCTCATCACTGAACGATTACCGGAACCGGGTTGAGGAAATCATGCAGCTTTTGGGGCTGGAGCGGGAGAAGGATTCGCTTGTGGTCAAGCTTTCCGGCGGCCAGCGCAAGCGACTGAGTATTGCCACGGAGCTGGCGGGCAATCCGAGCCTGTTTTTCCTGGATGAGCCGGACTCAGGGCTGGACGGCATTATGGCGCGGAGCCTGATGGAAAATCTGCGTTCCATTGCCGATATGGGAAAAATCGTCATGGTCATTACCCATGGCCCGGACCGGGCGGCCGACTTATTTAATAAGGTGATCGTTCTGGCTAAGAGCAATGTTGATGACTGCGGCCATCTGGCATTTTACGGCGGCATCAGGGAGGCTTACCGTTTTTTTGATACGACAACACTGGAAGGTATTGTCAAAAAGGTCAATCGTACGGATGAGGGCGGCGATGGCCTGTCGGATTACTATATTAATAAATTCAGAGGGTGAATGGTATGGCAGAGGTACATATTTCAAGATTTCGACAGACACTGATCTATACAAAGAAGTGTTTTCGTATTTTTAAAAATGAAAAGGGCTGGAAATCGTTTGTCAGTGCAGCGCTGATTACGATTTTGATCTCCACAGTGACCGGCTCCGCCATGTTTTCGGAATATCAGCCGACGCGCAACGGAAGCTTCGCTCTGATGAGCGCCTGCATCTGGATTGGTATTTTTAATTCGATCCGGTCCATCTGCAAGGAAAGAGATATTATTAAGCGGGAGCATCGTACAGGGCTTCATATTTCAGCCTATGTGATTGCCCACTGGCTGTATGAAGCCTGTATCTGTCTCGGGGAAGCGCTGATCGTGCTTGTCATTGTGCGCATTGCCAATTTCAGTCATTTCCCGGCAGATGGCATTATCATGCCGGCAGAATTCGAGATGTTTATCACCTTTTTCTTTATTGTATTTTCTTCGGACTGTCTTGGACTGGTGATTTCATCCATTGTCAAAAATGAAAATACGGCCATGACGGTCATGCCCTTTGCACTAATCATCCAGCTGATTATGTGCGGGATGATCTTTGAACTGGAAGGTATCGCCAAAGGCATTTCCCAGCTTACGATCAGCAAATGGGGGTTAAATGCCCTCTGTGCCATTGCAGATGTCAATGCGATGAATCCCATGGGCGGCTTATCCGAGTATGACCATGTATTTTCAAATCTGATCCTGTGCTGGGGGATTTTGCTGATTTTTGCCATGGCCTATGGCCTTATTTCGATTATCAGTCTGGAATTTGTTGATAATGACGGACGCTAAATGATAATAACAGGCGCACAAATAATAACGGCTGACAAACCGGATTTTTCCGGAAGGTCAGCCGTTATTGTAATCTGGAAAGTCAGCCGTTATTGTAATCTGGAAGGTCAGTCTTTCGCTAAGTCTGTCATCTGCCGCTCATCGTCCGCTTTTTCCTGCGGGGTACGCCATTGCAGCGAGAGCGCCTGTGTGGGACAGGCACGGATACATGGAGGCTCAGACGTGTCAAAAACTGCCGGATCGCCATAGCACAGATCACATTTTTGCATCCGTCCGTCGGCGCCAAACTGCGGCGCTTTTACCGGGCAGGCTTTTAGACAGCGCCCGCATCCGATACATTTGGAGGGTTCCACAAGGACTGCCCCGGTGTCCGGATGCTTTTTTATGGCGCCGGCGGGACAGACCCGGGTACATTCCGGATTTAAACAGTGCATACAGGCCAGAGACAGTGTATATCCCGAAACGAAAGGGTAGTTGCCCTGCCACCGGTGGGCGATGCGGCGCCATTTTACCCCGGGCCCTGTGTGATGCCAGTTTTTGCAGGCGCTTTCGCAGGCATGGCATTGGATGCACAATTCTTTTTTAAATACAAACCCAAGTTCTTTATTGCTCATACAAACTTACCTCCACTAACGTCTGGCTGGACATGGCTGTCACAAGGGGATCATAAGCCTTTTGGGGATCAGTGCTGTATAAATGATTGACATTGGCGCCGCCGTCAAGGATTGGCGTATCCGGCAGGCCAAGCTCACCGCAGCCCTGCCACCAGCCGTGCTGGATCATGACGGTATCCGGACGGATGCCGGGATAAAGCTCGGCACGCACTTTAAGCCAGCCGTGAGGAGATTCGACCCGTACCCAGTCGCCGTTTTTAATGCCTCTTTGTGCGGCAGTGTCCGGGTGGATATGGACGGTCGGTTCCGGCTGAATCTCTCTGAGCGAAACAACATTGCGCTGCCAGGAAGCGGTAAAGGATTTTGTCGTATGATAGTCGGTCAAAATCAGAGGATAACGGTCTCTCAGATGAGGCGTTGCCGTCAGGCTTTCCGGAGGCTCCCGCCATACAGGCATCGGCTCAAAGCCCTCCTGCTCAAACAGTATATTGTATAAAGCGACCTTTTGCTGAGGCAGGAAGCGGTCGTGTGCCAGACGCGGACTTTTCCGTCCGAATGCGGTTTTAAAGTCAACAGCCGGCTGGGGCTTTGGGGTCAGCACGATTCCCTGGGGATGGCTGTAAAGCTCTTCCGGGGTGATGTGTAAAGGCGCAAGGCGGTATGCTTCCATGGCTTTAATATCCCCGTTCCAGAAATCAGCGCCATAGCCCATTTTCACGGCAAGCTCCAGGATAAATTCAAAAATCGATTTGTAGTCGCCCAGAGGTTCAACAATCCTGCGGCGTGCCATGATCCAGTTACCCTGAGCCTCGAAGGGATGATCGGCTTCATAGGGGGTCGTTGTGGGCAGAACAATGTCCGCGTAATTCATCTCAGCAGGACGTGTGACATCCACAGTGACGAAAAAATCCAGCTGCCGCAAAGCTTCCATTACAAGTCCGGAGCCGCGGGTACTTACAAGCGGCTGCGTTCCCGGTGCAATGATGGCGCGGATCGGATAAGGCTTTTTGGTCAGAACGCTTTCAAAAATACGGAAATAAGCGGAAGAAGTCCCCTCCATAAACGGCTGGAATGCCTTTGGAAATTCCGGGGCAACAAGCCGGTCGACCATTTCCGGCGTATAACGTTCGTTTAAATGCAGAGGCGCAGGGGAGGGAACCGCCGGAGGCTGTCCGACCATATTGCAGCCCGGGCGGTTTAAATGTCCGGTAATGGCCATCAGCATGGCAATCGCACGGATCGCATCGCACGATGACGGTGCGTGCTCGACACCGTTGCCGACATCAATAGCAGCGGCCTTTGTGCGGGCATACAGGCGGGCCGTAGATTGAATCTGCTCTGCCGGTATTCCGCAAATGTCCTGAGCCCATTGAGGACTGTACCGGGCAATATGCTGTTTTAGCCGGTCATAGCCATAACACCACTGTGACACAAAGTCATGGTCGATAAGGTCCTCGGTGATGATCACATGAAGCATTGCCAGGGCAAGGGCCGCATCGGTTCCGGGACGGATGGGCAGCCACAGACTGCCAAGCTCGCCGTCCGCTTCCAGCGAAGGCTTGATCGTGATTATTTTTGCACCGCGTTTGACGGCGCGCACAAGACTTTTTGCAATTTCTGTCGCAGGCCCGGAATAGACCGGCTGTCTGGCCCAGTAAATGATCAGATCGCTGTGTTCATAATCGCAGGCCGGATAACCGCCGATGGTGTAGGAGAAGCCGAACATCCGCTGCATGGCGCAAATGCCGCTGTGCCCGTAATTGGGACTGCCGTGAACGGTCAGAAAACGCTGCATCAGCGGATTGTAGGTGCGCAGGGCAGGGGCGAGGATCGCCAGAGACTCGGGCCCGTATAAGCGTTTCTGTTCGGAAAGCTTATCTGCGATGATTGAAATCGCGTCATCCCAGGATATTTTCTCAAAAATCCCTTCGCCCTTTTTCCCTTTCCGAAGCAGCGGATATTTCAGACGGTCCGGGGAATAGAGCCATTGTGCGGACGCCAGCCCCTTGGCACAAAGACTGCCTTTGTTTTTTGGGGACTCTGCCATACCGGCAACCCGGATGAGCCTTCCGTCTTTGACAAAGGCATAGATGCCGCACCCGCCATTAGGGCCGCACATGCTGCAAAAGCCCGGGACGACCGTCTCGTTTTTCCTGCGGGCCAGAGCAGCAGCTTCCTCATATGTAAATCCCCCGTTGTTTTTTGTGTGTTCCATAATACCTCCCATATTTTACACGCCAAAAACGCTGCGCTGTGCCTGCGCGAAACCTGGCGGCACCACGCGGTGCTTTGGACGAAGTGATGGATATTAGCAACGTTCTGCAATATCGTAGATGAGCTGCTCGGAATCCTCCCAGCCAAGACATGGGTCTGTGATGGACTGTCCGTATACATGACATGGGCCGATCTTCTGGCTGCCTTCTACGATGTAGCTTTCGATCATCACACCTTTTACAAGGCGGCGGATGTCATTAGAATACTTCCGGTTGTGGAGGACTTCTTTGACAATGCGGATTTGCTCCTTAAACTGCTTGCCGGAGTTGGAGTGGTTGGCGTCGACGATGCAGGCCGGATTTTTAAGGCCAAGCTCATTGTACATGTTCAGCAGGCGGATCATATCTTCATAATGGTAATTCGGGTTCGACTGACCGTGCTTATTAACCGCGCCGCGCAGGATCGTGTGCGCATAAGGATTTCCGGTGGTCGTTACATCCCAGCCGCGGAAAAGAAAATTGTGGCTGTGCTGAGCAGCGATAACGGAATTGAGCATGACGGAAAAATCACCGCTGGTCGGATTTTTCATGCCGGTCGGCACATGAATACCGCTGCCGACAAGGCGGTGCTGCTGGTTTTCCACGGAACGGGCGCCTACGGCGACATACGAAAGCACATCCTCAAGATACCAATAGTTTTCAGGATAGAGCATTTCATCGGCAATGGGCATTTCAAAGGTTTCAAGGGCATGCATATGCATCTTGCGGATCGCGATAAGACCGCCGAGCAGATCAGGTGCCTTCTCCGGGTCCGGCTGATGGAGCATCCCTTTATAGCCTTCTCCGGTTGTACGGGGCTTATTTGTATAGATTCTCGGAACTAAGATGACTTTGTCAGCGACTTTTTCCTGGACGCGCTTTAAGCGGCTGATATAATCGCAGACAGCTTCCTCGTTGTCCGCAGAGCATGGGCCGATGATTACTAAAAATTTATCGGAAGCTCCGGAAATCACATCGATCAGTTCTTTATCTTTGCCGGCCTTGATTGCGGCGAGCTTTTCAGATACCGGATACTGGGCTTTGATTTCCTTTGGTACCGGCAGCTTTTGATTAAATGTAAAACTCATACTTTTAACTCCTTCATATGTAAATATAATAAGTAACGCTACAATCGGTCTTTATTATAATATATTTTTTCATTGGGGTCAAAAGATATTTTAACTCACTGCCATTGTAAAGCAAATGGCCGCAGCTTTTTGATGCGTGAAAAAAATGAAGACGGCACGTCCAAAAAGCAGAAATGAAAGAGGCACGCCAAAAAGCAGAGCGGTATTTGGGGAAAATAACGGATTGTTAAATATTAGTCAAAATGAGAGAGAATTGGCGCCGGAGGAAATAATTCTTAAACAAATTGATGAAATTAAAATAGCCCCTATAAAATCAACGGCAAAAGTGTTAAAATTAAGTGTCAACGATGGACATTCACATGGAGGAATAATCAGATGAGAAAGACAAAAATTATTTGCACAATGGGTCCGGTGCTGGAAAACGATCAGATTATCCGTACGCTGATGCTGGAAGGTATGGATGTGGCGCGTTTCAATTTCTCTCATGGCGATCATGCCGAACAGAAGCGGCGCTTTGACCGTTTAAAACGTATCCGTGAAGAGCTTGGGCTGCCGGTTGCTGCCCTGCTTGACACAAAGGGGCCGGAGATCCGTATTGGCAAGTTTGAAAATGGCAAGGTTGAGCTTGTGAAGGGCCAGCTTTTCACATTGACAACGAAGGATATTACCGGTGATGAAAATCAGGTATCGGTATCCTATAAGGATATTCTTCAGGATGTGGAGGAAGGTATGACGATCCTGCTGGATGACGGCCTGATTGCGATGAAAGTGGACAAAATGACATCCACGGACATTATTTGCAAGGTCATTAACGGCGGTGTCCTTGGCGACAAAAAGGGTGTCAATATCCCGGGCGCAAAGCTTTCGATGCCTTTTATCAGCCAGAAGGATTATGATGATATTGTTTTTGGTATTGAAAATGGCTTTGATTTTATTGCGGCATCCTTTACAAGAACGGCGGATGACATTCTTGAGATTCGTCGGATATTCCAGGAAAAGGGCTGCAAGTCCATGAATATCATTGCCAAGATTGAAAATATGCAGGGTGTTGAAAACATTGATGATAGTATCCGCGTTGCGGACGGCATTATGGTTGCCCGCGGCGATATGGGTGTGGAGATTCCGCTGGAGGATGTGCCGGTCATTCAGAAGATGATCATTAAAAAGGTCTGCAATGCGGGCAAACAGGTCATTACAGCAACACAGATGCTGGATTCTATGATTAAGAATCCAAGACCGACCCGTGCCGAGGCGACGGATGTTGCCAATGCGATCTATGACGGCACAAGTGCCATCATGCTTTCCGGTGAAACGGCGGCCGGCCAGTATCCGGTAGAGGCATTAAAGACGATGGTTCGCATCGCAGTGCGTACGGAAAAAGACATCGATTACCGCAAGCGCTTTAAATCCCGCGAGAGTGACGAGCGTCCGGATGTAACCAATGCCATTTCCCACGCAACATGTACGACCGCAACGGACCTTGGAGCAGCAGGTATCATTACAGTAACCAAATCCGGGAAAACGGCCCGTATGATCTCCAAGTACCGTCCGGAATGTCCGATCATCGGCTGCACAACGGAGGACTATGTATGCCGGCAGCTCAATCTTTCCTGGGGCGTTGTGCCTTTGCTGATCCAGGAAGAACAAAATACGGACGATCTTTTTGACCATGCCGTAGATGCGGCAGTGAAGGCCGGGCTCGTTCATCAGGGTGAGCTTGTCGTGATCACAGCGGGTGTTCCTTTAGGCATCTCAGGAACAACAAACCTGATCAAGGTACATGTGGCAGGCCATATTTTGATCAAGGGCAAGGGAATTTCAGATAAGACTTCTACGGGGCCGCTTTGCGTCTGCCAGTCCAAAGAGGACCTTGAACAGAATTTTAAGCAGGGTGATATTATCGTTATCAGGGAAACCGATAACGACATGCTTCCTTATATTAAGAAGGCAGCCGGCCTGATCGTGGAGGCGGAAGGCTATAATTCTCACGCCGCGATTGTCGGACTGTCGCTGGATATTCCGGTTATTTTAGGTGCGGAGCATGCGGTGAAGATATTAAAGTCCGGCGCTGTGGTGAGCATTGACAGCGGCGAGGGGCTTGTGTGCTGCAACCGCTAGTCACTTGCTTCCGGCCTAATGGCGATGAATGAACGCCTGATTTCTTAAAAATAGTGCTGCATCCGCGTCGGCGGCAAAGACGCGGATGCAGCATTTTTCATTGCATAGGCAACTGCGTTTCTATGCAATGAAAAAGCTTCACTTAAGATGCGCACGCGCGCGAGAAGAAAATTGTCGCTGAAGCGACCGCGCCTGGCGCTTTAGTTTTGCAGGCGGAACTCTTTATTTCGCGGAAAATCGCGGAAAAAGCGATTGTGCTGAGGCGGGACGGAAGCTGGCGCTTATGGGCCTGCCGGGGGCACAGAAGCCTGTCGGGTCGGATGCTTTTTTGCATATTTAAACGGCCGGGCTATTAAAATAATGTAAGAACGATTTTCTTTAAGGAGTCCTTTATGAAACGATGGATCGCCGTATGGATGATCGCCGCGATGCTCCTCGGGCTTTGCCTGCCCCACACTGCCCGGGCGGAAGAAAGCGGCGCCGTGCAGGAGAGTGAGGCCGCAGGGCAAAGCGGCGCCGTGCAGGGGAGTGAGGCTGTGGGCCAGAGCGGCGCCGTGCAGGGGAGTGAAGCCGCAGGCCAGAGCGGCGCCGTGCAGGAGAATGAGGCCGCGGGCCAGAGCAGCAGCGCTGTGGAGCTTGGGATTACGGCAAAGGCCTGTGTGCTTATGGAAGCCAGTACCGGAACAGTGCTTTACGAAAAAAATGCCAGTGAACGGCTGAGCCCGGCAAGCATTACTAAAATTATGACGCTGATCCTTATTTTTGAGGCGCTGGATGCCGGGAAGATCAAGCTTTCTGATGAAGTGACCACAAGCGCTTATGCCAAAAGCATGGGCGGCTCCCAGGTCTATCTGGAGGAAGGGGAAAAGCAGACGGTTGAGACGCTGATCAAGTGTATTGTTGTAGCTTCAGGCAATGATGCCTCGGTAGCTATGGCCGAATATATTAGCGGAAGTGAAGCGGAATTTGTCAATCAGATGAATCAGAAGGCAAAGGAGCTTGGCATGAATGATACGCATTTTGAAGATTGCTGCGGCCTGACGGAATCGCAGGAGCATTATACGTCGGCACACGACGTGGCGGTCATGTCCCGGGAGCTGTCGGTAAAGCATCCTCAGATTCATGATTATTCGACGATCTGGATGGAGAACATTACCCATGTGACCGCTCAGGGCACGTCTGAGTTTGGTCTGGCAAATACGAATAAGCTGTTAAAATCCTATGAGGGCTGCACCGGGCTAAAGACCGGCTCCACAAGCCTGGCAAAATACTGCCTGTCCGCAACGGCCAAGCGCGGCGATGTGGAGCTGATTGCCGTAGTCATGGCGGCTCCGGATTATAAAACCCGTTTTTCGGAAGCGGAAACACTTTTAAATTATGGCTTTGCCAACTGTACGCTCTATCGGGATGAGCAGCCGGAGGCCCTTCCGGATGCGGTTGTAAAAAACGGGACATCGCCTGTGGTTTCCTGTGATTACAGCCGTACATTTTCCTATTTAAGC